>JASFJX010000253.1:0-5788 GCA_050119385.1 Candidatus Thiodiazotropha sp.
GGAATGGCATGCCCTTTCCAAGAAGTGCAACGCAGAATTGGCCCAGTAGCGGGGCTCCCTTTGGGCCGCGCCACAAGCGCCATTGGCGGTGTTATGCTCGCTTGAATTTGCGACGGCTAGTCCTGCGCTCGCATGCCTTGCCAATGGCGCTTGTGGTGCGGCTGATCGTCAGGGTTCGTTTCGTATCGAACATTGCTATTTAGCGTAAGCGACAGGTGCCTTTTCGCAACCACTTGAGGATCTGTCAAGTGTCCTTCAAGGGAATTTAGATTTCGATAAATTGCTAAATAATCGAAAATTCTCGTTAACGAATTACTTTGTTAAGTGCGACATTCATGAGGGGGCTTGCGATTCACAACTCACATTCGCTGAATAATTGATTAACGCTATACTTGCTGGAAAAAGATAAAACAATAACCAAGAAAAACGTGGATTACTTGTGCAAGCCTACAGTTACCCACTCACTCTCAATCTATGGAAAAATAATAATGCCATCAAAGATAACCGTCCTATTACCAATATGCCTGTTGCCTGTGCAAACCTTTGCTGCCGAGGATTATCCATGGGGTTTTACTGATTTGGCGCTCCAAGACAATGATGTCGCCGGTATGGATATCGATGAACTGGTGAGTGTGAGGGTCTCGCCATTCGCGGTCGCTACTCGCCTGGATGCGGGATACCGTGCTTCCAACTCCGTTTCCGGTTCCCGCTTCGATGTGCCAATTAAAGAGCTTCCCTTCGCCATTCAGGCTTTCACTGAGAGTTTCATTGAAGATCAAAATCCGCGTAACATTTTTGATATCGCACGCTACTCCCCCGGTGTAACCTACCGCAGCAATGACTTCAACGAGGGTAATGCCAACCTTGCTATCCGTGGCTTTGCTATCAGCGGAACCAAGGGTAATATCCAGATTCTACGAGATGGCTTCAACGGCCCATCTATCTTCGATTTCACCAACCTCTCCCGTGTCGAGGTAGTAAAAGGGCCCTCCTCTTTCCTTTATGGCCAGGTTTCCCCCGGCGGTATTGTCAATATTATCACCAAGACCCCTGAGTCTCGTTTTGACGCTTCCGCCGATCTCACCTACGGTTCCTACGACCAGTATCGCCTGGATGCCGACCTGACTGGTCCTATTACGAATCAGCTCTTTTTCCGGTTTGCGACTTCCTATGATGAGGATCTGCACTACTGGGAGCCTTACGATGCTCACTCCTGGAACTTTTCACCCTCATTGCTTTGGCAACCGACCGACCGGGTGAGCTTTACCTTCAAATATGAGAAGTTTAGTAAGGATGAATCACCCCAGGTCATGCAGAAGCCCGGTTACGGCCCACACTCGGGTGTCGTGCCGACTCTGTCTGATCCCAACCTCTTGGGTGTCGAAGTACCGGGATTGGGCGACGATTGGAATGGCTTGAACTATGGGGATTACCGCAACAGCGACACTCGCAGCCTCAGCACATGGGTCGATATCAACCTCGATGATCACTGGAACCTGCGTGCCGGATACGCCCATCAGAAGTACGAGATCGATGCACTCTTTACCGGCAACTTCGGTATGGCCAACAACACCACGCTGCTGCAGGGGCGTCGTGTCAGGGGGCAGATCTATACCAATAAAGGAGATAGCTACCAAGTTGATGCCGTAGGCGAGTACGACTTCGGGCCGACGAGCCTGCGTCTGTTGCTGGGTGCACAGTATGTCGACCGCAGTTTTGATGATTGGGCCGGTCAGGTGCCCAACGACCCGGCATTGGGCGATGACCCGACTGCCTCGCCGCTTCCATTGTGGGACTTGAGTGATCCCTCCACCTGGGATCGTGATGGGGAGTTTCCGCGCTCAGCGTTGACGGAGAATCGGGTCGATAGAGGCACGTCCTACAAGGACAAGTCGGTCTATCTTGGCAGTACATTCGGTTTTTATGAGGACCGCCTGCTGGTGCTTGCGGGTTGGCGCCATACCTCCACGGAAAACCAGGTTACCGACCACCTTTCAGGTTCGGTCGGATCCAAGTTTACTGACAGTGAAGTGACCCCTCAATATGGTGTGCTCTACAAGCTCAACCCGGAACTCTCCCTGTTCGCCTCTTATGCCGAGTCCTTCGTGCCCGGATCGCAGGTCCTCGATAATCCGGATGGCACCACATCATCGGCTGAGCCGACAGAGGGTGAGGGGTACGATATCGGAGTCAAGGCAAGCCTGTTCAACGGCCGGGTCTCCGGCACGCTGAGCTTTTTCGATATCTATAATCGAAATATCGTAAATGACCTGTCGCAAACCGATGCAACCGGTTCGGTGGTGATTTATAGTGTACAGAGCGGCGAGCAGCGTTCGTCCGGCGTCGAGCTGGATGCCACGGCCACGCTGAGCGACAATTGGCAGCTCTACTTCTCCTACAGCTATATGGATGCGCGCATTACTGAGTTCAGTGGCAACGATGACGCCATTCTTGCCCAGGATCCATACACCCTGGATGACGCCGGGCAGGCGAACTACCGCAATGTGAAACGATTTAATGATGCTCCGCTGCAGATGAGCGCACCCAATATCGTCAACCTGTGGACACGCTACGATTTCACGGGCGGGACACTGAAAGGTCTCTATATCGCCGGTGGTGTCAACCATATAAATGATCAGACACTTCTGCCGGACAGTCCCGATTCAATCCGCCAGACCTATACACTGGTCAATGCAAAAGCGGGTTACGCATGGAACTGGCAAGGCAAACGGTTTAATCTGGACCTTATGGGAAAGAACCTTACCGATGAGCACTATCGGCCCTCACAAAGTACACGTAGCCGGCCGCGAGAGGTTCAATTCAAATTATCAGCCAGGTTCTGATTGCAGCGGCTAACAGGCTAGGCCGTTTGACCAAGGCACAAGGAGGGTAAGAGATAAAGCTGAATGTCGATGTGCCCTGGAGTATAATCAACCAGCATGGTTTCAGAAAAAGCCTATCGATTGGTGGTAAACCGCAGCTTTACTGGTTTTTCCAGTTGAGCGGCCTGTTTAGTCTTTTGTTGCTTGTCAGTCTTGCGTCGTCTGCTGCCAGTGAGGAATTGAGGACAACGAATCCATGGCGTGTCGAAGCCGCATTCCTGCGTAACTTCGCGCACTATGTGACATGGCCGGAGTCTGCCTTTAGTGACGATCGCTCACCATGGCGAATCTGTATTTTGGGCAACGATCCGTTTGGTGAGCTGCTGGAAAATATTTTGAAAGGACGCACTGAGAAGGGACGATCCTTTACCGTTCATCGCTCAGATAAACCATCTGATCTGCATCATTGCCAGATCGTCTATATGGCTTACAAGGTCAGCATGAGTCGGCGCGCAGCCCTTGCCGAGTTAAAGAATCTGCCGGTGCTGACCGTGAGTAATGCACCAGGTTTTCTTGAGGAGGGGGGGATAATCAGATTCGACGTAAGGGATTATGTGGAGATGAGTATCAATCTCGATCATGCCCATGCCGCCTCTTTGTCGGTTCCGACGAAAATGCTGGAAGTCTCCAGGAAAGTCATAGTGGACGGTAAAGTGCGTAAAACGAGATAACCGGTTGAATATACAGATGTATAGGCGGCTCAAACGCCTGAAGCCATTTCAGGTATCAAACCTCACTCGGATCACATCAGTCTACATGTAGCAGAACTTGTTTTCATCTTTAATTCATTTTCATCAGCTATCTGTTGTTACATAAATACAGTGATATCGATTGATCGATAAGGACTGTTTCAATTGTTGATAGCCGGATATGGATTTACCGGCTTTTCTGGCGAAGGAGAGAGGGAATGACTACCGAACAGTCACAATTAACAAAGTACCAGGTATGGGATAGAACAGTGCGAATTTTCCACTGGATGAATCTGTTGTGCATACTCGGATTGATTGCGATAGGCACTATAATTCTGAATAGCAAAGCCTTAGGCATTGGCGGTGACGGAAAGGTTATACTTAAGACCCTGCACGTCTATATCGGCTATGTTTTTGTATTGAATCTTATCTGGCGCCTCATCTGGGGGTTTATCGGAAACCGATTTGCCCGCTGGAAATCTATTCTGCCCCTTGGGGATCAATACAAACAGCACCATCTGGCTTTTGTAGACGGCCTCAAAAATGGTAATTCTGCCGTCTTCATGGGCCATAATCCATTAGCAAGATGGATGGTCACTTTCCTGTTTGTCTTACTCTGCGCCATGGCAGTGACCGGGCTTGTGCTTGGTGGCACCGATGTGTACATGCCACCGTTAGGGAATTACATCAAATCCTGGGTAGCAGAAACACCTGAAGCTGTTTCAGCTATCAAACCTTACTCGGATCTGGGTGTGAACAAAGAAGCCTATGAGTCCATGCGAAATTTTAGAAAACCATTCATCAAGGTTCACTATTATGGTTTCTTTATCTTGTTAGCGGCCGTTTTGCTGCATCTCGTTGCTGTTATTATTGTTGAGCTAGGAGAACGCACCGGCCTGGTTTCTGCGATGATTACCGGCGAAAAAGTATGCGATAAAAAACCGATCGACCTGGGAGATTAAAAGGTTTGCGCCAGAACTGGCGAGCTTTTACCCCATACGATCTGTTTCAGATTTTCGGCTCATCAGCGTTCAATACTCTTGGCCAGCACGTCGATCTCTTTGAGATAGCGGTGATAGTCGGGAGAATCGGGCCGGGCGTAGTTGAAATTTTTGAACAGGCCGGTGAAACGGGTGAAGTAGTCGAGGGCCTGGTCTTTGTCGACGAAAGCGTAGCTGCGCTCGACCAGTTCATAGATTTTGTCGAGGCAGAGTCGCTGGCGTTCCAATGAGGTTGAGGCGTCGACCTCATCGAAGGCATCCTGCTGCAGGTAGACCATGTCGAGGAAGAGGGCCTTCTGGTATATGACGTAGTCCTCCAGGGTGACACCCTCGACACCGGTCACCTGCATCATCTGCAGCACCGTATCGCCACGCCTGAATAGGGCGAGCATGCGCTTGACCCGTGCCGGCCAGCCTTCCCCCATGTGCTTTTCGTACCAGGGCGCGAGTTGCTCCTGGTAGCGGGACCAGGAGATGAGGGGATCGACTGCCGGGTAGAAGCGCTTATAGGCACGGTCGTAGGAGAGGCCGAGAAAGCACTTTACCGTATTGAGGGTTGACTGGGTGACAGGCTCTTCGAAGTTGCCGCCGGCAGGCGAGACGGTGCCGATCAGGGTCAGGCTGCCATTTTCTCCATCACGGGATTGAATCACCCCGGCCCGCTCGTAGACCCCGCGAATGGCAGAGTCGAGATAGGCTGGAAAGGCTTCCTCGCCTGGGATCTCCTCAAGCCGCCCAGAGGTCTCACGCATGGCCTGGGCCCAGCGGGAGGTGGAGTCGGCCAGCAGTAGCACATCGTAGCCCATCTGGCGGTAGTATTCACCAAGGGTGATGCCTGTGTAGATCGACGCCTCGCGAGCCGCCACCGGCATGGAGGAGGTATTGCAGATGATGATGGTGCGGTCCATCAGGGAGCCGCCAGTGGCAGGATCGTTGAGATGGGGGAACTCGGTGATTGTCTCCACCACCTCGCCGGCGCGCTCACCGCAGGCGACGATGATGACGATGTCAACTGAGGAGTAGCGGGAGATGAGATGCTGTAACACTGTCTTGCCAGCGCCGAAAGGACCAGGGATGCAGGCGGTGCCACCGCGGGCGATGGGGAAGAAGGTGTCGAGCAGGCGCAGGGTGGTGACTAGCGGTTCGCGGGGATAGTGCCGCTCGAACAGACCTTGCTCGAGCATCTGCTGGGGGATGGGGCGGCGTACCGGCCAAC
>JASFJX010000254.1:0-5774 GCA_050119385.1 Candidatus Thiodiazotropha sp.
AACTGTGGTTGAGCTGGTTTTGCAGGGCAGTGATAACGCTATTATTGGTCGGGGCATTGCCCAGGGCGACGGCGATATTGCGCAGCCAGCGTGTATGACCCAAGCGGCGGATCGCAGAGCCTTCAGTATGTTTGAGGAAGGAGTTTTCATCCCAATTGAACAGTGCTACCAGGGTGGAACTGTCGAGGGATGCACGGGGGAGGAAATCGATCTCCCGGGTAAGTTTGGCGAATCGGTTCCAAGGGCAGACCAGCATACAGTCATCGCAACCAAAAATCCTGTTACCCATGTTTCGTCTGAGCTGTTCAGGTATCGAGCCATGGAGTTCGATGGTCAGGTATGAGATGCAGCGTCTGGCATCCAGCCGATAGGGGGCGACGATGGCTTGCGTGGGACAGTAGCTGATACAGGCCGAACAGCTACCGCAATGGTCTTGAGCCGGCGAGTCGCAGAGTAACGGTATATTGGTGTAGATTTCTCCCAGGAAGAACCAGGAGCCAGCATCCCTGGCGATCAGATTGGTATGTTTGCCGATCCAGCCCAGTCCCGCTTTTTGTGCTAAGGGTTTTTCCATTACCGGTGCCGAGTCGACAAATACCCTGAAATCGGCGCTATCCACCTCGGCGCGGATCATTTCTACCAGTTTCTGCAACCGCTTGCGCAGCAACTTATGGTAGTCACGCCCCAGGGCATATCGTGCAATAAACGCCAGCTCGGGATCGGCAAGGATCTGCTCAGACTGAGTCAACGGTTCCGGCAGATAGTCTAATCTGGCCGAGATGATCCGGCTGGTGCCAGGCTCCAGTTCCGCAGGGCGACTGCGCTTCGCGCCATGTTTTTCCATATAGTCCATTTCGCCGTGATAACCATTCGCGAGCCATGCCTCAAGTTCGGTTTCCGCATTGCTGAGTGTTGTGTCGGTGATACCGACAGCGCTCAACCCAAGGGTATGTGCCCACGCCTTGATCTTTTGGGTCAGCGCTGCCAACTGAACTTGATTCAATGATTGAAGCCCCGAATTTGGCATAATTGGTTTCTGGATTAGTGGCTGTTATCAAGCCTCAGGAGGGCCACTATATCTCAGCTGTGATGTATCACCTATCTACTGAATTGTCGATCGGACAGGTTTTGAACCCTCATTGGCAACAGGGTATGGTTGCCAAAGCACGATAGATCATGCATCGCCGATGCAATTTCCGACTTTGGATGAGAGTAATTGAATGCGTGTTATGCCACATTGCGAGCAACTGCCCTATGCGCTGTACCGGGCGAATCAGGTAAGAGAGTTCGATCGTATCGCCATCGAGGCGTACGATATCCCTGGCGCTGAACTGATGGAACGAGCCGGTAGTCGTGCCTACCAGTATTTGCAGCAGCGTTGGCCCAATCTTTCCGAGATCGTTGTTGTCTGTGGCATGGGGAACAATGGTGGTGATGGCTATGTGGTTGCCCGCTTGGCCAGTCAGGCGGGCTTGCGAGTACGGGTATTGCAATTGGGGGATGCCCTGCAACTTAAGGGCGATGCCCTGATCATGGCAGAGTCCTGGACGGCACTGGGGCATCCTATCGAAACCTTCGAGGATATAGGAAATCCCGATCTTATCGTGGATGCCATACTGGGCACGGGACTGGAACGGGATGTCATCGGTGATTGGGCCTCCGCTATCGATAAGATCAACAGACATCATGCGGAGGTGTTTGCCATCGACATTCCATCAGGCCTGCATGCCGATACGGGGCGTATCATGGGTTGTGCCATCGAAGCGGCCGCCACCATCAGCTTCATCGGTCTGAAGCAGGGGATGTTTACCGGGCGAGGTCCCGATTGCTGTGGTGAGATTGTGTTCGATGCCCTGGAGATACCGGCCCGTGTCTATGCCCATCAAAGGCTTGCCTGCAAGCGTATCGATTGGCACAAGCGGTCCGCCCTGGTGCCAACCAGGCGCCGTACTGCGCACAAGGGTGATTTCGGACATCTCCTGGTGATTGCCGGCGACAGAGGGTATTCGGGGGCCGCCCGCCTGGCAGCCGAAGCGGCAGCCCGGAGTGGGGTGGGTTTGGTGACCTTGGCGACCCATCCTGAGCATGCCCATTGCCTGAACCTGGGGCGTCCTGAACTGATGGTGCGGGGTGTGAGTGAGGCGCAGGAGATAGAGCCGCTGCTGGAACGGGCTGATGCCCTGGTTCTGGGGCCCGGCCTTGGCCGACACCAATGGGGAGAGACTTTTTACCAGGCTGCTCTCAGTGCCAAATTACCTGTGGTAGTCGATGCGGATGGTCTCTACTGGTTGGCTGAACAGCCACAGCAACGGAGGAATTGGATCCTGACCCCCCACCCTGGGGAGGCGTCGAGACTTCTTGAGTGTGATACGACCAGGGTTGAAAATGACAGATTTAAGGCTGCTGAGGAGATTCAGCAGCATTTTGGCGGGGTGGTAATACTGAAAGGAGCAGGCACGCTGATATGTGACGGAAGCGCCCAGCCCATATCGCTGTGCAGTGACGGTAACCCTGGTATGGCCACGGGGGGGTGTGGTGATGTCCTAAGCGGAATCATAGGCACCTTTATGGCGCAGGGCTACGTCAATCGCGAAGCCGCTGAACTGGGTGTCTGCCTGCATGCGGCAGCGGGTGATCAGGCTGCCCTGAAAGGTGAGATCGGCCTTTTAGCGGGTGATCTGCTGCCTGAAATACGCAGGCTTCTCAATCGGGGGGATGGATGCGGTGTTTGAAATCTTAGTTGAAGGAGAAGCGCGACAGGAGTTGGTCGGTGGCTGTCTGGCGTTGAACTGCAGCCCCCCCTTCATTGTCTATCTCGAAGGTAATCTTGGGACAGGAAAGACAACCCTGGTCAGGGGCTTTTTGAGGCAGCTTGGATATCAGGGAAGGGTAAAGAGCCCAACATATACCCTTCTTGAGCCCTATGATTTGGCAGGTCAACACTATTACCATTTTGACCTCTACCGTCTCTCCGATCCCAGGGAATTGGATTATTTAGGTATTGAGGATCTACTGGATAGGGATGCGCTTCTTTTGATAGAGTGGCCTGAGAAGGGTGCCGGTGTTTTACCGCAAGCGGATTTGATGATCCATTTCAGTCATCGAGATCAGGCTCGGGCACTCAAATTCGACGCTGTTTCTGAACGGGGCGTTAACTGTCTCCCGGTATTGCTGAAAGCGTTGAAAAAAATTTAAGTTTATTTCTAAAGAAATCTACCTATCTTGTAGAAAACCTTGGAAAAATGAGTGTGGCGTGCTATTTTTAGGATGAATTTGCTCGTATTCAAAGGTCATGGGGAAATGAGGAATCGTTGCCTACTACTGCTGCTGATGTTGCTGAGCAGTCTCCCTCTCTATGCAAAGCAGTCTCAGATTACTGGGCTGCGCGTCTGGTCGGCGCCCGACCATGTCAGGCTGGTATTCGATGCGAACAGCCAGATTAGCCATAAAATCTTCACCCTGAAGGCGCCTGATCGATTGGTGCTCGATCTGAAGAATACGACCCTGATTGAGCAGCTTCCCGATCCCAGCAAAGAGAACAAAGTTATCCGGGGGATGCGCTCGGCGGTGCGTAACAAGCGCGATATGCGGGTTGTTTTTGACCTCAACAGTGCGGTAAAGCCTAAGAGCTTCTCACTCAAGCCCAACCGTGAATATGGCCATCGCCTGGTTGTCGATTTGTATGATGGCAAAGCAACCACGAGCCGGCGTTCTCAACCAGTGAAGACCGCTAAGGCGCTGGGACAGCGGGATGTGGTGATCGCAGTAGATCCGGGGCATGGTGGCGAGGATCCCGGTGCCCGCGGTATCAAGGGAACCTACGAAAAGGATGTGGTGTTGGCGATCGCACGTAAACTGGTTGCTTTGATCAATAAACAAGAGGGCATGCGGGCGGTATTGATTCGGGATGGTGACTACTACCTCGGTCTGCGCAAGCGTATGGCCAAGGCGCGAGAGCATCAGGCGGATCTCTTCGTATCGATCCATGCCGACGCCTTTCGTGATCCTAAGGTTCGGGGTTCATCGGTCTATACCCTGTCGCGTAGCGGGGCCTCCAATGAAGCCGCCCGCTGGCTGGCTGAAAGGGAGAACAGCGCGGATCTCGTCGGTGGCGTCTCTCTCGAAGACAAGGACGACATGCTTGCATCAGTGTTGCTGGATCTATCTCAGATTGGTACCCTGCAGGCAAGCTCAGAGGCTGCCAATCGGGTCCTTATGCAGCTCAAAGGACTGGGGAAAACCCATAAGCGTAAGGTGCAACAGGCTGGCTTCATGGTATTGAAGTCACCCGACATTCCCTCCATGCTGGTTGAGACCGCTTTCATCTCCAATCCGCAAGAGGAGCTCCGCCTGAGGAGCAATGAGTATCAGAAAAAGATAGCCGTGGCCCTGATGGAGGGTATCCGTGACTATTTCAAGTACCAGCCGCCACCGGGTACTTTACTCGCCTCGAATCAGGCACGGACGGCGCCGAGAAAGCATGTTATCTCCCGGGGTGAAACCCTTATCGCCATCGCTAATCGATACCATATCAGTGTCAGCCGTCTGCGTAATGCCAATGAATTGAAGGGCGATACCATCCGTATTGGCCAGGTGCTTCAAATTCCGGGTGGTTAATGGGCTGTTAAATCGGCACTCCCACTTGTGCGACTCCTCCACTTTGTCATAGCCCGTTGACGGGATGGATGGCACAATAGTGGGTTAAGATAGCTTAATCCGATAACGACCGCCTGCTGACTATGCCGATCCGTATATTACCTCCTCAACTGATCAATCAGATTGCCGCAGGCGAAGTCGTGGAACGTCCGGCCTCGGTGGTCAAGGAGTTGGTGGAAAACAGTCTCGATGCAGCAGCGCGGCAGATTAATATCGAGGTCGACCAGGGAGGCATCAAGCGTATTCTCATCCGCGACGACGGTATCGGTATTGAACAGCGAGAATTAACCATCGCATTGTCACGGCATGCCACCAGCAAGGTTGTCCAGTTCAAGGATCTGGAGTCGTTGCAGAGCATGGGATTTCGTGGTGAGGCGCTACCTAGTATCAGTTCGGTCTCCCGCCTCAGACTGATTTCTCGGTATCAGGATGCCAAGGAGGCTTGGGAGGTGACGGGGGATGGTTCAGACTGTGTCACAGAGCCTAGGCCGGCGGCACATCCGCCTGGTACCAGTGTCGAGGTATGCGATCTTTTTTATAACACACCGGCAAGGCGTAAGTTTCTACGCACGGAAAAGACCGAATTCAATCACATCAGCTCACTGATTCAGCGCTTGGCTTTGGCGCACTTTGATGTCGGATTCTCTCTTCACCACAATCGTCGTCAGATCTTCACCTTATCGCCCTGTCGTGACCGCCAGGATAGAGAGGGGCGTATTCGGGAACTACTCGGCGCAGGTTTTCTGGATCAGGCGCTTGCCATCGAAGAGCAAGCGGGTGACATGGTCCTGAGTGGCTGGGTGGCAAGACCGAGTTTTTCCCGCTCCCAAGCGGACATGCAGTACTTCTATGTCAATCACCGAATGGTCAGGGATAAACTGGTAACCCATGCTATTCGCCAGAGCTACCAGGATGTCCTCTATCATGGCCGTCATCCGGCCTATCTGCTGTTTCTCGGTTTGGATCCACGCAAGGTGGATGTCAATGTGCATCCAACTAAACATGAAGTGCGTTTTCGCGATTCCCGTTCGGTGCACGATTTCATCTATCGCGGCCTGCATCGATTGCTGGCCCAGACTCAGGCGCGACCCCAGATCCAACCCTACCAAGAGACAGTT
>JASFJX010000255.1:0-5773 GCA_050119385.1 Candidatus Thiodiazotropha sp.
GCATTAATCTGGATGCAAACCTGGGCCTGTTACGCGAGTGCCACCCCTATCTCAAGCGGGCAGCCCGCAGCGGAAGAATCGTCGTCATCGGATCGAAAAATGTACCCGCACCGGGACAGGGAGCAGCAGCCTATTCCGCATCTAAAGCCGCTTTGACGCAGCTGGCCAGGGTGGTTGCTTTGGAGTGGGCAAGTGATGCCATCCGCATCAATACACTCCATCCCGATGCCGTTTTCGACACCGCCATTTGGACACAGGAGGTCCTTAGCACCAGGGCGAAACACTATGGAATCAGCATTGAGGAATATAAAAAGCGTAATCTGATGAAGTGCGAAATCAGCAGCAGAGACGTGGCCGAACTGGCCTCAGAGCTTTGTGATCAGCGTTTCAGCAAGACCACGGGTGCGCAGATACCGGTGGATGGTGGCAATGACCGGGTGATTTAGAAAACCACTAACCAACCGCGATTTGAGCAGGTTCGGAGACCATACTCACCCCATGTAACTGGCAGGCACGAATCGATTCCCAAAGCAGGTTCACCGCCTGTGGCCGAGGAAAACTTTTTCGCCAAGCCAATCCAATGCGGCGTTGCGGCGATTCCACTGCCAAAGGCCTGGAAGTCAGCAGATCCCAACGCAGATACTCGGTGCCAAGCGCCGTATCGGGCAGTATTGTGATACCCATACCGCTGGCCACCATATAGCGAATCGTCTCCAATGAACTGCCTTCCAGATTTTCCGGCAGACTGGCTTCACCACTGACTTTATTCACACACCCTGGGCAGATCTGCTTTACCTGCTCGCGAAAGCAGTGCCCTTCACCCAGTAAAAGAACCCTTTCTTCCTGAAGTTGTTGAATCGTGATCGATTCACAATCGGCCAGCGGATGCTTCATGGGTAAGAGCACGGAAAAGGACTCATCGTAGAGCGGGCTGGTGATAATCCCCGGCTCATCATAGGGGAATGAGACAATGATCACATCCAAATCCCCTTGCTTGAGCTGTTCAGTCAATACACTAGTGTAATTTTCCCTGATCACCAGGGGCATTTCATTCACCAGTTGTTTAACTTGCGGTACCAGGTATGGAAACAGATAGGGACCGACCGTATAGATGGCGCCCACCCGTAGCGGGCCTACCAACTGGTCAACACTCTGGCTGGCAAGTTGGCGTATCATACCCGCCTCCTCCAACACCCGCTGAGCCTGGATCACGATCCGTTCACCCGCCGCAGTCAGACTCACCTCACCTTGACCACGTTCAAATAGACCGACACCCAGCTCTTCCTCCAGCTTTTTCACTGCCACACTAAGGGTTGGCTGGCTCACATAACAAGCCTCAGCTGCATGCCCGAAATGGCGTTTTTGCGCCACCGCCACAATATATCGGAGTTCATTGAGTGTCATAACCTAACAGTTTAGCTGATAGGATAGAAAAGACTAATAGACTCAAAAATGTTAACACTTCTGCAGAAATAGAAGGAGAATATGGAATAATCCCTAAACATACGTCAACGAAGTAAAAAATGGACTTTGATTTAGTCAATCCTGATCTAATATTATGGCAATATGACGAGGGTCCTGATAGGGCGTGGAGAACTAAATTGCTCATCAGACTTAAATACAGAAAAGCGGACCGTTCTATGGGTAGCAGTCCTGACAATCAGTCACAAAATTTCCAGCAGGTAGTAACTGAGAGTCTCAACTTGCTGCAATTAACTGACTCTCACCTCTATGCTGACCCTTCCCGCTGCCTCTTGGGAATCAATACCCTGGAGACCTTTGATCAGGTCCTTGCCCAGGCTCTTCAGGAAAGCGGCACACCCGATTTCATTCTTGCCACCGGTGATCTGGTGCATGATGCCTCAGACACAGGCTATAAACGGCTGCTAGGCAGACTACAACTGACCGAAATCCCCACCTACTGTCTGCCTGGCAACCACGATATTCCCAGTAAGATGAAGCTGATCTTGAATCAGGACAATGTGCACTATCTTCCGAGCGTACAGGCGAAGGGATGGTCCTTGATATTTCTCGATTCGACCATACCCGGTAGCGATGGCGGCCGTATCGATAACAGTCAACTGGAACTGCTTGAGGTATTGTTGCAGGCCCATCCCGACAAACACACTATGATCTGCATGCATCACCACCCCGTGCCTGTGGGCAGCCGTTGGATAGATACCATGGTGCTTGATAAACCGGACGGATTCTTCAAGTTGATCGACACAAATCCCCAGGTCAAAGCAATCCTCTGCGGACATATTCATCAGGCATTCGATACCGAATACCGAGGTGTACGTCTGATGGGTACACCTTCGACCTGTGTTCAGTTTATTCCCAGGGTCGATGATTTCGCCATCGACGCAATCCCACCAGGCTATAGGTGGTTGAGCCTACTCCCCGACGGCACCATCCAGACGGGGCTCAACTCACTGCCAAAAACCCCTACGGGCCTCGATCTCGCTTCCATGGGCTATTGATCACCCAGCGACCAAGCGATCCCATCAATCTAAAACAACCTCAACGGCCCCTTTCACCTGCATAGCATTCTCGCCATGGGTAATACGTAGCGCCATAACCTCTACACCCACATCGTAAACCACCCGGCGCAAGGTCTCTGCATACACAGGATCGATCTCATCGGCAGGTTTGAAACACTCCCCCTCCGGACGGTTCAAAGCATAGATCATCACGCCCCTGTAACCCTGCCCAGATAACTCTGCAAGCAGTTCCAGATGTTTACGACCCCGCAATGTGACTGCATCGGGAAAACACAAATTACCGCCCTGCCACAGGGTTACGTTCTTGACTTCCACCCAGGCATCTGGCGCATCACCCTCGGTTAGGTAGAAATCGAACCTTGCGTTCTCGCCGGCCGATGGCTGATATTTAACCTCACGGCGTATGCAACGGTAACCACTCAAAGTGTTTATACGTCCTGCTCTTAGCGCCTCCTCGATCACCGGATTGGTACGGCCGGTATGCACTCCGACCCATCCTCGTCCCATATCCACTCGCTCCAGGGTCCATGCCAGCTTACGCTTTGGGTTGTCGCTGTGACTGATCTGCACCGGCGCACCTGGTTGCCAACAGCCAAGCATACTACCGGTATTTGGGCAGTGGGCGGTCACCACCTCGCCGTCAGGTAGCTCGATATCCACGAGAAAACGCTTATATCGTTTGAGAATTCTTCCATGGGTAAGCGGTGGTAGTTGCATAACGATCGTGTATTATTTGATTGTGAAGCTTTGATGGCAGTTACTACCGCCAATCCACACATAATACATAACTATTAACATTCATAACTTCACAATTATCCTATTTAAACCACCCAAGCAATCGAGGAAGCTGATAATGAAATCCAAAATATGGCTGTTAATCAGTGGCGCATTATTGACCTCCAGCCATCTGCAGGCAGACGATGGTGACTATAGCAACAGACAATTTTCTGTTAACCCGGGAAACATGGTGGATGGCATGTTCAATCCGATGCGTGGTTTTTTTGGCGGTTCCAACAGATATTCCGATGATTACTACAAATACCGGTATGCTCCACCACCCGCCTATCAGCCGGGATATGGGTATGGATATCCAGGTTCAGCTTATGGATATCCACCTGTCTACCCTGGCTATCAGCCACTGCCACAAACCGGCGGCTATCCCTCGAATATCCCTGCGCAACAACCCCCGGCTGCTGCGATCAGTACACAGCCCCCTCAGGCACCCGCCTCTTCCGGTTTCGCTCCCCCGGCTTCGGGCCAAGCAAACTATAGCGAGCAATACCATTTCCGCCCCTTGGACAGCAGCGAGCAGCCTACGCAAGGGACGGTGTTATCCTCTCCAACAACCCAGCAGTCCCATACGCCTTTGAACTATCCCACAACACAACAGTTCCCTGACCAATCTGCTGAAACACAGGATATGATTACCAGGGACCAGACCTACCGATCTAACCTGGAGAAAGCGCCCGGATCAGAGGCGGGTCAGATGAAATTCAGACCCCTGGATAAACCGGGTTATTCGGAATAACTTTCAACGCTCTCAGGCGATGGTGAAGTTCTGAAAAACTCTATAATCGATGGTCTCGCAGGAGACACCTGTCACGTTCGCACCTGCCGGGCCTTTGCTCAACCAAGACTGCAGGGCCTCGATCGCATCCACACTACCACAAGCTACAACCTCCACACGGCCATCATGGAGGTTTTTGGCAAAGCCTGTAATACCCAATTGCTGGGCCTCATGCCGAGTTGATGCCCGGTAGAAGACGCCTTGCACCCGCCCAGCCACATAACAGCGAACACAGATTTTCACCGCATCATTGTCATTTCTTTCACTCATCGTTCAGTCTCACTACTGCCTTTTCACCTGCGCGAATAATCTTACCATCGACGGGAGAGAACAGCGCCTCAAGCTGATATCTCGAACCGTTGACATCTCGTACTATGGGATGCAAACCCAGCCGGTGTATCGTGCCATCGAACCATTGCCCCTGCACACCTACCCGTACTCCCATACCTTGTTTCAAGCCATTCACCGCGCGCTCATCGATCTCGGCGACGGCCTTCATTCGACTGTTGTCAATCAGTGTCATCAACGGCATTGCCGCATAGCGATTGATCACCGCTTGTCCGAGTTGTACGTGAATAGACTCCACTACACCATCAAAGGGAGCTGTGATACGACTGTACTCCCGCTGTAAACGGATCGTGACCAAGTTTGCCTGCGCTTCCCGATAGGCTGCATCCGAAGAGGCTGCGGCAATCTCTGCTTGTTTCCGCTCATGATCCGATAACAGGGTCCGGTCATAGAGCTCCAATGCCCTGTCTAACTCTCGTTTTGCCTCTTCATTCTGCTGAGATGCTGCTTCCAGACGAGATTCCGCCGCGGCAAGTCTCGACTGATACCTCCTCTGATCAAGCTCCAGTAAAACTTCCCCACGCTTTACCGAGGCACCTTCATCCACATTGATCCGGCCAACCATACCGCTAACCAGGGTTGACAGTTCCACCTTGTTATTCCAATCGGTGATAGCCTCAAGATCCTTTGCCGCCAGCTGTCCGCTGTATAGCAAGCAGACAATCATCAATCCGACAGTCAAGTCATTCGACTTCAGGACCTCATGCATTACCCCAATCATCCTTCTCTCCCTAATGTTCGGCTGGTGTCAACAACTCACCAGTGAGTGCTTTGATACGGGCATGGGTTAATTGGATCTGAAACTCATTTTTTGCCCGTTGCAGCTGAATATCAGCGATTTGCGACATGGAATCACCCAAATCCGTCGCCATGTCCAGGTCATACAGGGTGCGGCTCCGATCCAGGTAGAGATCGCGAAAATCCCCGGTCACCTGCAATCCCTCACGCTCGACCTTTAACCTCTCCAACTCCATCCAGAAGTCTAACAACTGTTGTCGCAAGAGAAGTTCATAGGCAGCCAGTTCAGCCTGTTTCCTATCCACAAGCGCTCGCCGTTGCGCAATATTCGATGCAACCCGTCCCCCTTGATAGAGCGGCAGTTCGATCACCAGTGCCGCGGTTAAAGGATTGCGCCCCCCCAACTCACGCTGGTAGGCAGCCGCCTCCAATTCCGCCCTTAATACCGGATTGCCTTCCGCCTCACTGGCCTGGAGCTGCTTCTTCGCTGCCAATAGCTCAGCCTGCAGTGTCTTGATTTTCGGGTTCTCCCTTAACGCCTTCTCCAACAACACCGCTATCTCAGGAAGCTCTCCTGAGGATTCGTGTTGCGGTGACTCCAATTCGGCAGGAAGATCCA
>JASFJX010000256.1:0-5771 GCA_050119385.1 Candidatus Thiodiazotropha sp.
TTTGCGTCGCTAGCGGAAACGAACAACCGGGTTCATCGCTGGCTTGGCGATTTGAGCTGCGACGGCAAGGGTGAAATATTGATAACGACCTAATTGCACATGTGACCGATAGTCTCTTTGAGTCCGCAATAGTGATTAACCCGGCACCTTAACCGGCACCTTAATAGATAGGTAAAGAAACTATTTCACAGATAAGACACACTGTCTTGTTATATATGTTTAGGCAAGATGTATTTGAAAGCTAGATATAGAATCCTCAATGACCTGTTTACCAACCCCGCTAATATCGACTTTGTGCACATCGCTAAGTGCGATAACCGTAACAACATTACTTTTTAACACCGACCACTACACTTCATCGTAATCGCATATAGGCCTGATAAACGCTCGTTCTGGCCACTTCGGTAACCCGCAAGATTTCACCAGCTTTGCCTGGCGCACTCAGATCAAGTCTGAACTATCACAGGTTATTGATTTAATGCCCCCCCTACGAGCAGTGATCAGAATCAACAGCTACTGACGATCATCCTATTAACACACGAAAACAAACGTTTACACCTTTTTACTAATTGTGCCGACTAAGACAAATTCCCATTTGCTAATATACCGCCATATGTCTACCAGTTATCCGCCAATTACGCTGCACCTTGGTGCTCATCGAACCGCCACCACCCGCCTACAGAAAACCCTCGACAACAATGCCGGTCTACTCACTGCCGAAGGCGTGGCAGCACTCACACCGCCCTATGCAGGTAAACGAAACAAGCTGACTATCCGCAGTGTACATCGAATGTCACGCCGCGCACTGAACTCGCGTTTTCTACCCAAACGTCTCTACTTTCGAAACAGGGCGAATCAGACCTTGAAGGCATTGATTCCCCAAACTACCCGGCGAATCATCATCTCTGACGAAAACATGCTTGGCCCCATATTCGACCGAGTCACAGGTCGTGACCTCTATCCTGACGCAGCCGAACATCTCCAGGCTGTTAGAAAGCTATTGGGATCGGATATATGTGAAATCCATCTCACGCTACGCAGTTATGAGCAGTTTATCGTCTCCGCCTACGCTATGTCCGCCCTGTATGCAGGCAACCTGCCGCCATTTGAAAAAATACGTGACCGTCTGTTGTCCATTGAGCAAAGCTGGGTTGAAATCATTGAGACAATCCACGCCGTTTTCGATCAAACACCCCTGCACATCTGGAGATTCGATCAGCTCGATCTGCAACATCAACTATCCGAATTGCTCGGCAAACCATTGGCGAAACAACTACGCTACGACAACCGCTCTGTCATCAACTCTGCTCCAACAGGCGAAGCGATCGAATATGCTCTCAGTAACAAACGTACAAACAGCTTCGATCCAGACAGCGTATTGAAACGATTTGCCTCAGGACGTCCCTTTTCCCCTCTTACGAAAGAGGAATTGGAAAGATTAGGTCAGAACTTTTTGAGTGACCTGAAAACGATCGATGAATTGACTCACACTCACAGCGCAAACATCAAGATCCACAAACTGCCTGATCGTTGCTGATCACTCAAAACCGCCACGTTAATATACTAACCAGCTATCTTGAGTATTTGTTTTTCAGGCGACATATATTTGAAAATTAGAATCGAAATTCATCTTTTCCAAACTCAATTATCACTTTGAATTATTTTATAACTAATCATCTTTTACGAATTACCAATATACAGCTAAATATCTAAAGCACATTTTACAATTCCATGTAAAGCATCCCTACCTAAATACAAGCCTTCTTGTTGAATTCTGACATACCATCTTGATCCTATGAATCATCTGTAAACGATCTAAAATATTAGCCGTACACTAATACCTAAATCTATTGACAAAAAGAGACGAACAAATAGCCGTAATCAGTCACTTAAGCAGCATTGTCAAAAAAGTATAATAAAAAATTGTTTTAAATATATATATAACTACAATATAGGATTAATGCTCCATCCACTTTGACATTTAACTATCGAATGACCACTGAAAAGAAAAAAACTTTGATATATTTATAGAATGTGACTCACGTCATAAAATAATTATAATACCCACTATGATAATTTTTCACGACTCGAATAAACTTGCATGCTCAAGCTTTATATAAATACAAAAACAGGACACTGGAAACTTAATGATACTATGTAGATAATCATCAATATTGAAAATGGAGTAACAATAACGATGACTAGGGACGAGATTTTTTATAATGTTCAAATAGCCTTAAAGAAGACGTTTCCAAAGGCAGACATCAGCACCGTCAACACAACGACGCACCTTCGTCACGACTTGGGTGCTGACTCTATGGACAGCATTTCTCTTATGATGGAACTCGAAGATCTGTTCGGAGCAACCCTCCCCACGGAACGGGCAAGTGAAATCAAGAATATTGGCCAGATCATAGATGTCATCGACACACAGCTAAGACAACAATCAAGTTCAACACTCACCCATCAATGAGCGACGCGATGGGTTCGCATAAACAAGGAAACAAACGAGTCGTTGTCAGTGGAGTGGGCATCATAAGCCCATTGGGTGCCAATGTAGAGGAATTCTGGAACAACTGTCTAAGGATGAAATCGGCGGTTGAACATATTCCAGATAACTGGAAAGATTATCACCAATTTTCATCAACCATTTGGAGTCCACTGCCAAAACTGGAACTTGAGCAGCATGGTGTCTCAGAAAATGAGTCACTTAGACTCGACCGTGCGACACAGCTTGCAATCGCCTGCTGCTCCATGGCACTTGAAGATGCAGGTATCGAGACAGAATTCCGTGATAACACCAAGGGTATACACCTGAAAAATACAGACCCGTTAAAGACAGCGGTTGTCTTTGGCACTGGCGCGGGGGGAGTCACCTCTTTCTTTTCCAGCCATGCAAATCATATTCTCTCGAAAACGAAGATGGCCTTAGCTGATTTGCTCGCAAAGCCGGCAAGCAATGTGGAACTCGAAGACATAGCCAAGGTCTACGCAGAAATGGAGGTTCCGAAGAGGTACAATCCATTCGTGGTCTCGATGGGTATGCCAAACGCCGTTTCAGGAAGCATTTCACTCAAATTCGGGGTCACAGGCCCCTCGACTACACTCTGCTCTGCATGCGCCTCAGGTACGGTTGCTCTCGGGCATGCTTACAGGGCTGTCAAATCAGGCGTAGTTGACATAGTCCTCTCGGGTGGCACTGAATATCTTGGAGACGAGAGCGGCTCTATTTTTCGTGGTTTCGATGTCGTGGGAACACTCGCAAAGGCGAATGGTAACCGGCACAAAGCCTGCCGCCCCTTCGATAAACAGCGCAGCGGTTTCTTGTTTTGCGAGGGTTCTGCCGCTGCGTTGATCGTGGAGGAGCGAGACCACGCTTTGGCTCGCGGTGCAGACATCATCGGTGAAATTGTAGGCTTTGCCGAGACCTGCGATGCCTGCAACATTATGTGCATTGACAGCAACAGCGAAAACGTCCGAAAGGCGATCCTATCTGCACTCGAGGAAGCGTCGTTACCAGCAAATGAGCTTGATTACCTAAACACGCATGGTACTGGTACGGTGGTTAACGATGCAGCCGAGGCTGCCCTTGTTGCAGATATCTTTGGAAGGCGCCCCCTTATCAACTCCACTAAGTCGCTCCTCGGTCACTCAATCGGCGCAAGCGGAGCCATAGAGGCAATTGTCACGCTCCTAAGTATCAAGAATCACATCACTCACGCCTGCAACAATCTTGAAGAGCCTATTTCAGATATCAATTTCGTAACTGAGGTCAAGGAGCGCGAAATCCACAACGGCTTGAGCCAGTCGTTTGGCTTTGGCGGTCATAACGCTGCATTAGTTTTCCGTGAGGATCTCGGTTTGTAAATAGGATTTATCCCCATCAATCACTAGTTCAATTCAGGAAGGGTTCGTTATGGACGACACTGTTACAGTTACAGCAACTAACATTGCACAACGAGACACTATCTATACAGCAGAGGAACGCAAGCTCTTCAACCTCATGACTGGCTTCTTCCGCTCGAAATTGCTCGCCTGCGCAGTGGACTTTGGACTGTTCACATGGCTCGGCAACGAGGAGAAGTCGCTCGATGAAATCCGCGAACAACTGCAACTGCCGCAGCGCTCTACCCGTGTATTCCTCGATGCATTGGTAAACTCCGAGCTATTGGATGTTCAGCGCGATCGCTATGTAAATACATCCCTGGCGAAGAAATATCTCATCAAGGGCATGGGGCAGTACGTTGGGGAAAATGTGACGCTTTTCGATTCGATGTACCGGCCCTGTGCGGATCTGGTCGATGTTCTACGCAACGACAGCCCAAACAATCCTACCTACTCGTACTTCTTCGACAATAACAGTCCTGAGGTTGAAGCATACTGTGATCAGATGCACCAGAGCAGCCTCATACCGGCGCTTGCGATGACCCAGTTCCATGACTTCTCTGAGTACCAAACCATTCTCGACGTAGGTGGCGGCTATGGACGAACATGTGTGACACTCGTCTCGCAGTACGAGAACCTTCGCGCGATCTTGTTTGAGCTTCCTCAGGTCTGCGAGAAGGCACAGGATAACCTCTCGAATTTCTGGTTGGCCAATCGAATAGATGTTCACCCTGGCAACTTCTTCGAAGACGAGTTTCCAGCGGCGGATGCGATTCTCCTCATGCGTATCACTCACGATTGGCCGCTTGAACGCGTAAAGCAGATCACAAAAAAGGCGTACGATGCTCTCCCCTCAGGTGGACGTCTCCTGATCTACGAAACCTTCAAGAACGATGGAAAAATAGCGCCGGGTGATCCTGCCATCATCTCGCTACTCCTCATGCTTATCAGCCCCGCCGGCGAGTGCCGGTCATTCGAGGAGATACGTGACGTTCTGACAGACGTTGGCTTCGGGAAGGTAGAGTTCATCCCCACCGTCTTTATCTACAGCATGATTGTCGCGGAGAAGCCATGAGCGTTTTATCACGGAGCAGCAAGCCACATAAAACCGCGTTGGTCACGGGAGTCACAGGATTCCTCGGCAGCCACCTCACACGCGAACTACTGGCGCGTGGGCGACGTGTGATCGCCTTCGTGAAAGCGCGTGAAGGTGCTCCTGCTCCACGGCAACGAGCGCTCGAGGCGCTCTCCTCAGTAGCCGCACTGCGGGACGAGGAAGCCAAGCAACTCAACGTCATCGAGGCCGACATTACCGAGCCAGCCCACTCACTGATGCAACGCCTCGGGGCACTGGCCGCGGAGATAGATGAGGTGTGGCACTGCGCCGCAATCTTCAAGTTCCAGGAACGCGACCGGGACGAGGCTTTCGCGCACAATTTAGAAGGCACTCGCAATCTGCTCGAGCTTGCTATAGCACTCGGTCGTGAGCAGACACCACGCTACTTCCAAATCAGTACGGCATACGTGTGTGGCAAACAGGGTGGTTTGGTCTCTGAGGTGCTGCACGAGGATCAGCAATTCCATAACTGCTATGAGTCATCCAAAAACGCGGCCGAACAACTCGTGATGGATTACCACACCACACGTGATCTCGACACAGTAATACTCAGGCCAAGCATCATCGTCGGAGACTCCCAGACTGGCGCCGCTGGTGATAGTAACACGGGATACTACGGAGTGATTCAAGCGATGTACCGCTTACGCAATAGCCTCGATGCAAATTTGGGCGGGCGATTAAAGGGGCGGGATATGAACCTCCGCGTCGAGGGGCGCGCTGATACCGAGCTGAACCTGGTACCGGTAGATTTCGTGGTTCAGGCCATGGT
>JASFJX010000257.1:0-5733 GCA_050119385.1 Candidatus Thiodiazotropha sp.
GGTTAATCGGACAGTTTGCCTTGTGCAGCCCTAGCATGGTCCGGTAACGGTTTGCGATGATGGCTTTTTTATGGATCTTGTTCAGCGGATCCTGTTCGCCTTCGCGAAGATTACGCAGGAAGCGCAACAGAGCGCTCTCTTCCACCGCATAGTGGAGGAAGATGGTAATCATGCGTAGGATACCGATGGAAAACAATCCGACGATAGTGCCATTGATGATCAAACCTGTGCTGGTGAGCTGATTGCGGAAATAGACGTCATTGATGAATTCATACTTCCAAACCATGAGTGCTGCAGTCACAGCAAACAGAAGTATCATCCTTATCAGGATATTACGGCTGAAGTTTCGACGTAACTGTATGCTTCCCAAGGCTCTGCTCCCGGCGGTATTGAATCGTTCTTAGGGCCTGTTAATTGGCACTAGGTACAAAGTACAGTGATGTCAATGGGGTGGATTGCATAGTCGTTGTTCGGTCGGCCAAAAGGTTATTTAATAGCAGTTCCTTTGTTTTGATCTTGGTTCCGCTACCTGAATCAATTACTTGCAATAATCAGCCTCATCGAACTCACGAATATCTGGTGTCACAGTGTAACCTAGCCAAATAGACCTCGCCATAATCATATCGATTTCAACTACTGCGCAGGGGATTGTTAATGCCATTACTTGAACAGACAGCACACTACCGCAATGCATTGCTGGAGATCTATCAGGCGGCATTGAAACGCGTAGAGGGCAGGAGGGCTGTGTCGAGCTGGTTGAGGCATAACCCATCTCCTGATCGGTTGAGAGTCATTGCTATCGGTAAGGCTGCCCAGTCGATGGCTTGGGGTGCCTATGAGGTACTGGGCGACAAGATCGATCAGGCGTTGATTATCTCCAAACATGGGCATCTCGATTACGCCTGGTGCCAGCAACATGGCTGGGCAGCCCATGAATCAGCCCATCCCATACCGGATGAGAGCAGCCTTGAAGCCGGTCAAAAGCTGTTGCAGTTCATTGCCGACGATACTGAATTACCCTTGTTGTTCCTGATCTCGGGAGGGGCCTCGAGTCTGGTGGAAGTGACGATCGATGGGGTGGGGCTTGACGACCTGGCACGGGTGAATCGCTGGTTGCTTGGCAGTGGCCTCGATATTCTGCAGATGAACAGTGTTCGCAAGGCCCTGTCGCAGATAAAAGGAGGTGGTCTGCTCAGCTACCTGAGGCAGCCCGAGGTCGTAGGATTGGCTATCTCAGATGTGCCTGGCGATGATCCGGCAGCCATCGGCTCGGGACTGCTGATACCGGATGAGGGCCTGATGGAGCGTTTGCGGGCGCTTGCTTTGCCACCCTGGTTAGGGGAAAAACTGCAGCGGGTGGAGCGGCAGTGGGTAGCGGCGCCAGCGTCGCAGCCAAAGTTGGAGATCGTTGCCAATCTGCAAATGGCCCGCAAGGCGGCCGCTGAATATGCCGCCAGCCTGGGTTACAGGGTCTCTCTAAGGGACGAGTTTCTTAGCGGGGATGCCGCTGATACGGGTAAGGCACTGGCCCAGGCGCTGTTACATGGGCCGCCTGGTATTGTTATATGGGGTGGCGAAACGACTGTGGATCTGCCCCCCGATCCAGGGCAGGGAGGCAGAAATCAGCATCTTGCCCTCGCCGCCGCCCAGGAGTTGGCAGGTATCTCAGGTTGTTATCTATTAGCGGCGGGCACGGATGGTAGCGACGGCCCGACGCAAGATGCCGGGGCGCTGGTGGACGGTGAAACGATCGCGCGTGCCGCACTGCATGGTGAGACACCTGAACGATCGCTGGCGCATGCCGATTCAGGGTGTTTGCTAGAGGTCAGTGGCGACCTCATTGCGACGGGTCCTACCGGTACTAATGTTATGGATCTGGTAATAGGTTTACGGGTGTGAAATGGTGTTAGCGCAGTCTCTTTTCCTGCAGGCCAGGCAGTGTCTATTATCCGATGAAGTCGATGAGAAATTAGCACTCTCTGAAGCGACAGCGCTGGAAAATTTTCTCAATGGTGAGATTCGCTGCCCGTTGCATCACCAAGCGAGGCGGGAGGCAGGTTTCAGCAATCAGGAGTTGCATCGCCTGGAGGCATTATGTGCAGGTGGTTGATCCCTGTACGGCAATCAATGCGGGATATTCCCACCAGGGACTAAGTAGTTACATTTTTTTTAACAACCTGGTGTAAACGTTCGGATTAGCTATATGCCTCTCTATGAAACCCCTCAGGGGTGACACAAATTATCTCGCTATGACTGTGCTGCCACTCCGCAAGCACATGTCGGTAGTAGCGTTTGTCCGCTATATCAATGACATGGTCTGCAGGCCTATGGGTGTGGCCATGGATCAGATGTTCGGCCTGATATTCAATCAGGTAAGCTCTTACCGTGTCAGGATTGACATCCATGATCGATTCCGGCTTCAGTGATTTGGCCTCCCCGCTCATGGCCCGGTAGCGCTTAGCCAGGTCAAGGCGCTGTTGAATCGGTTGGGAGAGGAGCTGTTTGATATTTTCAGGGGTTCGCATTTTCCGGCGAAATTCCAAATAGGCATGATCATCGGTACACAGTAGGTCGCCGTGCATCAACAGGGTTGGCTTACCATACAGGTCCACCAGGGTGGGATCCTGCAGCAGCACGGCCCCCGTCTCCCGGCAAAAATCGTCACCGATGAGAAAGTCCCGGTTGCCAGGCATAAACCACAGCCGGGTGCCGGCCTGGTTGAGTTGCCCCATGGCCTGTTTTATCTCAGGTATCGGTGGTGCTTCATAGTCGTCTCCGATCCAGGCATCAAAGAGGTCACCGAGGATATACAGATGGTCCGCCTTTAATGCTCGATCAGAGAGGAAACGGAGGAATACCTGCACCCTATCCAACCGTTCGCCGGATAGGTGCAGATCAGAGATAAAGAGCTGCTGGGTCACTCAGTGATTTCGGCCTTTTCGATTAGAATATCCTCTTCAGGCACATCCTGGTGCCCGGCCCGGGTGGTGGTTGAGGTCCCTTTGATCTGATTCACCACATCCATGCCGCTGATCACCTTGCCGAAAACGCAGTAGCCCCACCCATCCTGTCCCGGGTGATCGAGGAATTTGTTGTTGGCGACGTTGATGAAGAATTGAGCGGTGGCGGAGTGGGGTTCCATGGTGCGTGCCATGGCAATCGTGCCGATCTCATTGGAAAGGCCGTTTTTGGCTTCGTTTTCAATAGGGTCGCCGGTCTGCTTCTGGACCATGCCGGGCAGAAAGCCGCCGCCTTGGATCATGAAGTTATCGATGACACGGTGAAAAATCGTGCCGTCGAAGAAGCCATCCTGTACATATTGTTTGAAATTCTCACAGGTTTTCGGGGCATTCTCTTCATCCAATTCGATGACGATGGGGCCGAGGTTTGTGGTCAATGTGATCATGTAATGTCCTGTTAGATTTTTTGGCTGTGGAACGGTCTATTCGAGAATCGTGACTTTCTCGATGATAATAGGCGTTTTGGGTACATCACGCATGCCTGCAGCGACGCCGGTAGGCTGTTGGGCAATACTGTCAACCACCTCCATCCCCTTGGTAACTTCACCAAATACGGCATAGCCCCATCCGTCGCGGCTGGGGTAATCGAGGAAGCTGTTATCTTTATGGTTGATAAAGAACTGGGCGGTAGCGGAGTGAGGCGCGGAGGTTCTAGCCATGGCAATAGAGCCGCGTCTGTTTTTCAAACCGTTTTTGGCCTCATTCTCGACAGGGTCACGGGTCTGTTTTTTCTGCATGGCTTCGGTGAAACCTCCACCCTGGATCATGAAGTCCTTGATGACACGGTGGAAGATTGTACCGTTGTAGAAACCATCATTTACATATTGTACAAAGTTCTCGACTGTCTTTGGGGCCTTTGTTCTATCAAGAGACAATTCTATCTCGCCCATGGATGTTTTCATCGATACCCGTACGTTGTCGGCCCACGTGTTGGCCGATAAAAAAGTCATGAAAAACAGGCATGTTAATAAGGTTAATGGTGTTTTTTTCATGGAATCCTCTTACTAAGCGCTATCCGGTCGGTGCATCATAACGGTTCGGTGAGGGTATAAAAAGGGGGGCTTGGTTGCGCGGCATATGCCAAGCAATTATTACAGCGCATAAAAAAAGCCACGAGCTCAGGCATGGCTTTTTTGTCCAGTACTGAGGGTTATATAAAGTTAGTTGTTTTTCGCCCCTTGAGTGATCCAGATTTCGATCTTGGCGATCTCCTCATCAGCTAGCGCTTCTTTGCCGTGAGGCATACGTATCGATGGGTCAACCTTCCCGGCGACCAAGCGGTAAAAGGAGCTTGAAAGTGGATCGCCGGCAACCACTACGGGGCCATATTTGGTTCCTTTCATAATATTTTCATAACTATCGGTTAAAAAGCCACTGGCCTCTACCCCTGCGCCCCCTGGGTGATGGCACTCGGTACAATATTTATCGATCAATGGTTTAACCTCAGACTTGAAACTAACCGGTGCAGGTTCAGTGCTGCAACCTGCCAAGATAGTGGCGCAAAGTGCTGATTGTATTAAGAGGGGCATGCTTCTATACATTTTTAGTCAGCTCCTTTTTGAGTCAATATTATTTAGGAGTCATCGTGTTGATTTCGAACTGATCTACTTGGTATATCTAACCTCTAGAGTAATCCCTCAACGCCCTAACATCAATTTATGACATATGATGTAGTGTGCCATAGAGTGTCCTAACTCATATGCGATGCTTACTTCAGGCTCATCACCCATGTAACAACGCCTTTGATATCGTCCAGGCTCGCCTGGCTGGGGGGCATAGCGATGGTTCCCCAAACGAGAGGCTCCCCGGGTGTACTGCCTGCCTTCACTTTTGCGGCCAGCCTGTCTACGGCGCCTGCTTCACTGGCATACTTCGCAGCCACATCCTGGAAGGCGGGGCCCACGAGTTTAGCGTCGGCTTTATGGCAGCCCAGACACCCTGAGCGCATAGCCAGCATCTGGTCCGCCGTCACGGCTTGACTGAAGAGTGTTGCTATTAACATTGACGCAATTGTGAATCTACGCATCAGTATTCCCCCTTAAAACAAATTCATAATGGACAGGCCGGGAGGCTCGAGATTCGAGACTCGTTCTGAGAGTTGGTTCGAATCCACATAGAGTGTGTCGGGAGAAGGAACGGATTCTTTAGTAAATCATTAACAGCTAACGCCCTGAGACATAACTATTTATCTATTTTTCTACTTGGTCTTGCGCGCTTGGGGCCTTGCCCCGCCAATCGTCATCGAACAGAGCAGTAACATTCAAGCTTGAGTAAATAGTTGCCTGTGCTTATCTCGTTTAATTCAAAAATGAGTCCCTATCCCATCGCTGAACATGATAGGTATTCAGGGGGGGGTTAGAATCGCTTTAATTGGCTGCCCGTTTCGCGAAAAATACTCAAGAGTTTCTAGGCGTTGCCGAACTATAGATTAGCAGGGTCATTTATATTGTAGGCAGGTTTTTGATAATGAAGAAGTATCTTTCAGTCCAGTGGAAAATTCTAACTCCGATGGCGCTGATTTTCATCCTTATTATGTCGGTGGTAACCGTCTATTCAGCACAGCAGCAAAAGGACCGGTTGTTAAGATTGACGGAGAATCAGATTTTCGATGTGCTGCATGGGTATCTCGATAGTATGAATGCCATGATGTTTACCGGCACCATGAGTAACAGGGAGATGTTGAAACAGAAGATCGAGAAGCGCGACGGTGTGC
>JASFJX010000258.1:0-5731 GCA_050119385.1 Candidatus Thiodiazotropha sp.
CGACGCCACCTTGAATACCTTTTGCTGCCAGATACGCCCTGGCATATCTAAGGGCCCGTTCCGCACCCGGACCTCTCGCAGTGATCTCGTCGCATTTTTCCGCATGCAGACGTGTCGCAAGGGTATCGATTGTCAGACCTATACTGCCAAAACGCCTGCCCAGGCCACCGTGCAGATCGAGAAACCCCAGATGTAGCCGTGCGGGTGCATTCACGTCCACGCGATATTCCGCAGTGGCGTGTTTTGCAGGATTTGTCGTCAGGTTGTTTGTATGGTTTCGCATTGTCACATCCTTTCGCAATTTGCATGCCTGCTACACGATCCCACGCCATTCCGGTGCAGCTCAACACCTACTTACCCTTCATAGATCAGTGAGTTACACAGCAAGTTGATAGATAATTATGAGACCAAATAAACAAACCTTTCCATTGGCATAGTTTTTCAGGGAAATATATGCCGGGTTAATATTATCCGATCCATCACCCTTCAGAACCCAGTTTAGAACTTGAATGCGCCTGAGTTGAATCAATGTGTCACCTGTGCTGCCCGAGTGGTTAACAGTTAATCCATGCTATCCATCGTGGCTGCGAATGCAATCTCGAATGATTATATCTGAGCCTATACTGGCATTATAAAATTATGTAGCTTGGGAACTAGCCCGAATATTTCATCCGGTCGCTTGGAAAAGAAATTAACCAACGGTTTTTAAAAGATATTTCAGGAATGCTAGCAAAGTACAAAGTGTGACCGACTAACGCTGAACGCGCCCTCGTACCGGTCTCGCCGCCCAGCTGCGGTATTTGCTCAATCTTCAATAGCTTAGGCTATTAACTCAATCACAAATCCGCATCTGAACGGCGATCCCGGCACGATCATCGCGTTCCCGGATGAAACATTCGGGCTAGCGCTAATCATATCCGTGGATATCATGCATTGGTTTCATAATGGCACGTTTTCTGCACTAATACGTGAATCAATCTATCCAAGCACCACTCGTAAGCAAGGTCATCAGAAAATATGTGGAACAATGAAATCGAACAGACCATGCATGCGGTAACCTGTCCGTGTTGTGGATTGAGTTGTGATGATCTCAAAATCGAGCTACATGGTGGAGAGCTGAAGTCCATAGAAAACGGATGTCATCTGGCACGCACTTTCTATGACGCCACGTTCAAGCATACTCCTCAAGATCCCATGATCGAGGGCAAATCGGCCCAGCTGGAAGGGGCGCTTGACTATGGTGCGCAGATGATACAGCAGGCACTCTCGCCACTCTTCGCCGGGCTTGCCACAGATGTCAATGGTATGCGCGCCATTCTTGCACTGGCCGATGCTTGTGGCGCCACCTTGGACCATCTCAACGGCGATGCCATGTTTCGCAATCTACGCGTGGTGCAGGATAGTGGCTGGTTTACCACGACCTTTACCGAGGTACGCAATCGGGCTGACTTGATTGTATTGGTGGGTAACCAATGTATCGAGCGTTTTCCTCGGCTCATTGAGCGCGTGCTGCATCCCAAGGAGAGTCTCTTCTCAAAGGCCAACGAACCCAGTGTTGTCTTACTAGGCCCATGGGAGCATGACCACCTACCGCAAGCGTTGGCACAGTTAAGTCCGACCCTGATCACAACAGGGATCGACTCATTGCCGGATATGGTAGGCATGCTGCGAGGTCTGGTTGCCGGTAAATCGGTAGACAGGGATCGTCTGGGTGATGGATTGGGCAATTCACTGACAACCCTGGCCGGGCAGCTCAAAGAGGCGAAATACAGCGTTATTTCATGGAGCGCGGCAGAATTTTCCATGCCCCATGCTGAACTGGTTGTACAGGGATTGGTAGATTTAGCCAAAGAACTCAATGAGAAGACCCGTAGCGCCGCACTGCCTCTCGCCGGTACTCTGGCGGATATCACCAGTAACCAGGTCTGCACCTGGCAACTCGGATATCCGTTGCGTACTCGTCTGCAGCGCGGTTACCCGGAACACGATCCGCAACTCTATCGCTGGCAGGATCTGATTGCGCGTGGTGAGAGCGATCTTCTGCTGTGGGTCTCCTCCCTCTCACCCCAAGCACTACCGCCAACAGCCGAGACGCCGACCATCGTACTCGGCCATCCCGGCATGGTGTTCGAACAGCCACCCAAGATCTATATCCCCGTGGGTGTGCCGGGTATTGACCACCAGGGACACTGGTACCGCAGTGATGGCGTCTGCTCACTCCCCCTTGGCAAATTGAGGGATGTGGGACTACCAGCGGTCAGTCATATCGTTAACCTGCTGAATGAACGGCTGCAGCCTGACCCAGGCGAGCCTGAAAGGACATCGACATGTTGATTAAACTCGCAGGCGGCAAGGTCTACGACCCTGCCAATGGCATCAACGGCGAAATCAGAGATATCTATATCCGTGACGGTGAGATTGCCGCTACGCCTGCTGACAACGAAACTATCCATCGAACCTATTCACTGGACGGCAAGATCATCATGGCCGGCGCCATTGATCTGCATACCCACATCGGTGGCGGCAAGGTCAATATCGCCCGCACCATGCTACCGGAGGATCAGCGGAGTTGCGCCAGATCAAAAACCGACCTGACTAGATCAGGCGGCGGTCATGCCATACCCTCCACCCTGGCGGCAGGATACCGTTATGCGGAGATGGGTTACACCAGTTGTTTCGAGCCCGCCGTATTGCCGGCCAATGCGCGCCAGGCCCATATGGAAATGGCCGACACACCGATGCTCGATACCGGTGGCTATGCCATGCTGGGCAATGATGACCTGTTACTGCAACTGTTGGCGGATGGGGCTGAACAAGAGACTATCAATGACTACGTGGCCTGGACCCTGCACGCTTCACAATGTATCGGTATCAAGGTGGTCAACCCTGGCGGCATCAATGCCTTCAAATTCAACCAACGGGCGCTGGATGTGGATGATTCCCATCCCTACTACCAGATCACCCCACGTGACATCGTACGCACCCTGAGCCGTGCCCTGCATGAACTGGGTGTACCCCATCCACTGCATGTCCATGCCAGCAATCTGGGTGTACCCGGTAACTATCTCTCAACCCTGGCCACCATGGATGCGGCAGAAGGGTTCCCGATCCACCTGACCCATATCCAGTTCCACAGCTACGGTACAGAGGGTGATAAAAAGTTCTCCTCTTCGGCGGCGCAGATCGCCGAGGCCGTGAATAATCGTTCGAATATCTCCATCGACGTGGGTCAGGTGATGTTCGGTCAGACCGTCACAATATCCGGTGACACCATGGCGCAACATGCCAACCACAGCCATGCACATCCCAATAAGTGGACCTGTATGGATATCGAATGTGATGCGGGATGCGGTGTGGTGCCCTTTCGTTATCGAGACAAGAATTTTGTCAATGCCCTGCAGTGGGCGATAGGTCTCGAGCTGTTTCTGATGGTGGACGATCCCTGGCGCATATTTCTCACCACCGACCATCCCAACGGCGCCCCTTTCACCAGCTACCCTCATCTGATCCGGCTGTTGATGGACCGCAGTTTTCGCAACGACCTGTTGGGGCAGATCCACCCTGAAGCCGCGACCGCCAGTCACCTGGGCAGCCTGGAACGGGCGTATTCACTCTACGAGATCGCAATCATGACCCGGGCCGCACCGGCTAGGATTCTGGGTATGACAGACCGCGGCCATTTGGCCCCCGGCGCCATGGCGGATATCACTGTCTACCATCAGCATGAGGATCCGCAGCAGATGTTCGAACGACCGATGCTGGTCTTCAAGCAGGGTCAACTGGTGGTGGAGGATGGGCATATCAAGCAAGTCGTCAAGGGGACCACTCAAGTTGTCAAGCCAGAGTACGACCGGGCCATAGAGAGGCTGATTGAAAACCGCTTCGAACGCTATCACAGCATCGGTCTGCAGAACTTCGTCATCTCAGACGATGAGATGGCCGAAGGTATTGGTAGTCAGATTAATATCCATCCCTGTTTGGAAAGCCGCGCATGATCATCAACGGCACAGAAATCGAGGATACCTTCGCTGAAGCCTTCGGCATGAGCGCCACCCGTATCATTATCACTGCCATCAACTCTCGCTGGGCACATATCGCAGGCGAAACCATGACCGGATTCGCCACTTCAGTGATCGGCTGTGGTGTGGAGGCGGGTATCGAAGCGGAAATTCCATCCGATGAAACCCCGGACGGACGCCCCGGTGTCAGTGTGTTGCTGTTCGGCATGTCCGGCAAGGCCCTGGCGAAACAGTTGGAGACCCGCGTGGGGCAGTGCGTGTTGACCTGTCCTACGACTGCACTGTTTGCCGGTATCGACGGCGAGAAGAGGATGCCGCTGGGTAAGAATCTGCGCTTTTTCGGCGACGGTTACCAGATTTCCAAACAGATCGGCGGCACCCGCTATTGGCGTGTCCCGGTGATGGATGGCGAATTCCTGTGTGAGGAGACGGTTGCCCGTGTTCCTGCTGTCGGCGGCGGCAACTTTCTGGTTCTCGCCGAAACCCAGCGGCAGGCATTGACTGCTTGCGAAAAGGCAATACAAGCCATGCATCACCTGCCGAATGTGATCATGCCCTTTCCCGGTGGTGTCGTTCGCTCCGGCTCCAAGGTGGGTTCGAAATACAAGGCCTTGATGGCCTCGACCAACGAGGCCTACTGCCCCTCTCTGAGGGGATTGGTCAAATCCAAGCTGGATCCGGAGATCGGATCGGTAATGGAGATCGTCATTAACGGTTTAAGCGACACCGATGTAAGCCTCGCCACCCGAACCGGTATCTCAGCCGTATGCGAGTTGGGTGCCGCGGCCGGAATACGGCGTATCTCCGCCGGTAACTATGGCGGTAAGCTGGGTCAGTTTCAGTTCCATTTACGGGAGCTGATGGCATGAGCATCCTGACCCTGAAATTACGTAATAGCCTATCACAGCGCATCGACATGAGTCCCTTCACACCCGCGCTTCTTGCAGGTAAAAAAGCAGATGAGATTGCACGTATTCCCCTGTGGCTGGGAAACCGCCAGGTCGACACCGGAGAGCTATTCGCCATCGAGGGTAATGTGAGCGACCAGATCGTCATTCAATCAGAGAGCGACAGACTCGATCACATCGGCGCCGGTATGACCGGCGGCAGCATCAGGGTAGAGGGTAACACCGGCGCCTACCTGGGTTGCGGTATGCGCGATGGCATCATTCAAGTCAGTGGTGATGTGGGATTAGCCGCGGGTTGCGCAATGCGGGGAGGCCGTCTGGACCTGGATGGCAATGCGGGGGATTTTCTCGGTGGCGCCCTCACCGGGGAGCGCCAGGGCATGCGCGGCGGCACCATCGTAGTCAAAGGCAATGCAGGCGACAGGGCCGGTGATTTGATGCGCCGCGGCAGCATCCTTATCGGGGGTGACTGCAGTGACTATTGTGCATCACGCATGGTAGCGGGCACCCTGGTGGTACGGGGTCAGTGTGGCGCACAAGCCGGCATGGCGATGCGCCGCGGCACATTGATTTTGACTAGGGAGCCAAACTCCATGCCGGCCACCTTCAATGATAACGGCAGACACAACCTCAACTTCCTCACCCTGCTCTTCCAGAGCTTTAAAGACTATCCGGCGTTTGCGTCGCTAGCGGAAACGAACAACCGGGTTCATCGCTGGCTTGGCGATTTGAGCTGCGACGGCAAGGGTGAAATATTGATAACGACCTAATTGCACATGTGACCGATAGTCTCTTTGAGTCCGC
>JASFJX010000259.1:0-5712 GCA_050119385.1 Candidatus Thiodiazotropha sp.
TGTTTTTCTTGCCATTTGCTCACCTCTAATAAACATTTAATTAGATGTGTGCAAAATTGGGGCAGGTTCCCTATACGTTTCCAGCAACCACCTGTTCCCTTGTTACATGCCCGGTAATATTCCCGAGCAACCGTCGACACTTCCCTGTGATGACGGCATCATCATGTAGACCTTAGTCGTGTGCCGCAAAAGGATGCGATACCGATCCCTTCTGCGCGACAACATCGCTGGCCTTGGGCTCGCCACTAACGGCACGCTTGATCGACTCCTTGGTCGCCTGGTAGTTGTAGTCCTGGATCTTAGTGTCGTCTTCGGCCTCCCAGTGGATGAATACGCCGACACAGATGAAGACATCGTCTGCCTCGTCGGCTGGTATGGTGCCGTCTTCAACACAATCAGCCACCGCCATGGCAACACCACGCTGTGCAGGGCCAAACATCTGTACCGCCTGCTTGGCACCCTTGATGGTCACCTTGTTGAACATCATGGTGCTGGGTTTACAGGCCAGATTGGGAGCCACAACCGCAAGCAATGCAGTAAATCCGTCTTTGTTGTTGACCAGACCGTTTGCAAAAGCTGTTTCTGCGGCGGAACCCCTCGGACCGATCAGGAGATCGATATGTGCAACTTCGTTGCCGTCTCCGACCAACGATTCTCCGACCATCATTCTATTGATAACTGGCATTTCAGTTTCTCCTTACTTTTTATTGAGAGTTAACTTTGTATCCCCACCTCTTGCGGGCGGGAGACACGGACACGGATAAATCCCGTATTTTTCTCAAACGAATAGAGCATCGTTTCCAGGTACGAAATAAATAGCGTGGTAACTGTTAGGTCCGCCGATGTACCTGGATTGACACCTTCACGCTTGAATTCATTGTCTGCCTGCAACAGACGTAAATGATAGTGTTCCGGTAACTCAACCCGGAACATGCCTTTGAGCAGCTCGTTCGCATGCAGGCTTATTGCGACCGCCTTGTAGAGTCCGCTCTTGCGCCTTATATGGGTATCGGGAAACTTCGCCAGCAGACAGAGGAACAGCGCTGTAGTCGCCCACTCCTTACTTTGCCAGCGCTCCCGGTAGCTGTGCAGGCTTGGCAGTGCGAAATCGAACAGATCAGAAAAACCGGTGACATATTGGCGTGCAACTTGATCACGATCCGATGCATGCGCCATCACTTCGAGTAAATCTGCCTTGGGTGCCTGAGAGATGTCATGCTGATCGGACTTGCCCAACCCTCCCGGTGCAGCCAATCGAATTGCGCTGAATAACCACTCCATTTCTTTCGCATCCACTTCAAGTAACACCTTGCGCAAGGTGTTGCGAAATGATGTTGCTTGCCGATCCCATTCGTATACTGCCTGAATCAACGGCGCACACAGCATTAGAATACCCAGATTGGTATTGCAGCCGACTGCCTCACGGGTGGCTGCGACAGCTTTGTAGATCCGTTCCCCCAATCCCAGCTCCGGTGCTGTCAGTGGCACGGCGCTGACATTGGCGCTGGTGATGAAATCCTCCAAGGTCATGCCGTGTCCATCAGAAAAACGGTGCACATTACCTGGTTTCAAAGCATCCAACTCACTCAGACAGGCTTGACGATAAGCGGTGGCGAGTTGTCCTCTGATGCTATTGTTCTGTGAAGCTGATCCACTCATCAGATCACCTCCGTCAGTGTGTCGTCATGACAACCAGAGAGAAAATCATCCACCAGAAGACGTGTTACATCCACCTGACAGACCTGCTGAAGACCTTTCCATGCCGGGATGCTGTTCACCTCGATAACATAGGCTTTACCCTTGTCGTCGCGCAGGATATCGACACCCGCGTAACTCATACCCAAGGCATTCGAGGCGGCTTCGGCCAACTCCCTCAACTCCTGATCGAGCATAGCCGGATGGCTCTGCGCACCCTGAGCCAGGTTGCTGATCCAACCCTTGCCACGACGTAGCATGGCGGCAACTGCCTGACCATTGATAACGAAGACCCGCCAGTCATGGGCATTCTCACTACCGGTATTTATAAACCGCTGCAGATAGGTGACGCCGTTGTAGAGCGCCTGCTCAGGGAGCCTGTCACCACTACGGATACGCGCCAGTCCATTGCCTTGGGAGCCAAACAGGGGTTTCACTACCAGATCGTGTCCTGCCTTGAACTCATGCATGACAATTTTCGCCAAGTCATGCTCCTCGCCAGCCACCCAGGTGGGAGGTGTTGGAATACCCGCCGTCTGAAGGAGAAAACTGGTCATACCCTTGTCGACGCTTCGCTCTATGGCACGACCATCGTTGTAGACGCAGATCCCGAGATGCCTGAGGGCATGCAGAATGTCGAGATAGAGCACGACCTGCTCCAGAGATCCGCCAGGGACACCACGCACAAACACGCCATCCGGCAAGCTTTCGAAGCCCGGTATCACCAAGCCCTTGCCTGTTCCAGTGATATCGAACCCACACTGTTGAAGAGAGACAAACTCGCTGTTGCAACCCTGTAGTTCAAAGGCCTCGCGCAGACGTGCGCCGTGCCAGCCTGGGTCATCGGTAAAGATGGCGATACGTCTGCTCATGGCTCAATACCGAAGGAGGTCGCCATTAGCACGTTGTCCAGAGCCCCCGCCACGAAACTGTTACCGCTATCGAGCACACTGACCATCACCCTTGCCGGACTGAACAGCATGGGATCTATTTTAAAAAAGTCATATTCGTAGGCCTTGAACACCTCAGCAAAGGGACGTCCATAGTCCCGTGAAGCACTGCTCGGCAGATCAATGGCAAGCTTTTCTGCCAGTGCATCCTCACCACTGACGAAGAGTTGTACCAAGCCGGCAAAGAGTATGGCGTCGTTGGTGCGTCCCATTGCAGTAAGAAAATCCGGAGCTGGCGGTGGCAATGGCGCACTGCCTATACCATCACGTATCGAGTGCAGGTCAAAACCCAGCTCATGGGATTTGTGCATGGCCACCTCGAGCACCCTTGCGACGATTTGCACCGTACCGGCAAGACTACTGGTGGGCGTCAGGATCAGGGTCAAGGCATCCACATCGATCCCGCAATCCTGTGCGATTTTCTCACACAGTGCTAGAGGCGGGAGCTGGTCTACCTCGAGCACCAGGCAGGTCTGGTCTGCCTGATCGCGATAGTCCAGTTCCTTAAACAGAGGCTCTTTAAGGGACAAGACCCGGCCGGGTCCAGAACCCAGGGCATGGAAGCCTTTTTTGCCCTCCTCCTTGTGCGACAGACTCCAGCCCGCGTATTGACTGCCCAAACAGGCAAGCACCGGATCGTGGGTATGCACATGTACAGAAATTGGCCAGCCCGCCACCGGACCGCTGCCGTTTAGGCTGACACTGCCAAGTCCGCCGAGACAGATTTCCGCAATACGCCGTCCAGCCTCCAGCGAACCCATGGCATGGATACCTGCATCCACCAGTAAACAGCCATTCTCTAGCCGTTCGATGCCGAGACGCAGAATATCCGCATCCGCCACCAGCGATTCCACCAGGGGTGCGGTCAATGCATTGATACTTGGACGGCTCATAGGGCCACCTGGCGAGGAAGTGGTTTATATATTGGTGAGACAAGCATTTGCAGTAGCTCATCACGACGCTGTCTTAACGCGGCTTCTACCTCTGCGACAGTAGCACCTTTGGCGTAGAGACTGCATAGTGGCTCTCCCTGGAGAACCCTGGCGCCACTTACCGGACGATCCTTGATCCATTGCGGCCAGGTCATCTGAATGGGTATTTCGATATTTCGTGGTGCATAGACAATCAGATGTCCATGCATCTCGGCCGAGCCGACAATCGGCATCACCGGCAACTCTCCGTGACAGGCCTCTATGTGGTGCTTAATCCAACCTTCGGGCATCAGGTGTTCGTAGAGTTCCAGGGTGGCGCTTGGTCTTGGGTTGAGATCGATCACGAAATAACCGGCATCATTGTGAATGAAGTCGATGCTATTTATTCCTCGCAGCCCAAGATTGGAAATCAACTTATCGACAACCTGTTCAATCTGCATCCGCATTACATCATGCAGAGAGACTTGCGCGATGGCACCGCTATAGAGAAAGGGTGCCGGTGTGCTGGACCCAGACACACCAAGCATGTTGAAACCGATGGTGCGATATCTTTCGCCATCCGCAACAAACAGCACGGACATCACTTGGCCAGGGATGTGCCTCTGGTAATAACAGGTTGAATCAGCCGCAGCATACTGGGGTGAGAAATAGGCTACCCCCTGACCGCCACAACTCGCTGCTCGTTTTAACAGCCAGCTTCTCCCTTTTGCCGAGTATGGTGCGCTAAAGCTCACTTCAGGATGGGGTATATCTAACTGATCGAGCAATGAAAAAAAGCGTCGGGGCCTGCGCAACATCTCGAGTATTGAAGGGTCATTTCCTAACAGATGACAGCAACTCGACAAACGTTTCAACAGTGAGATCGACTCCTCCAATCCTGCCCCATAGACCAGGCCACAGGGGAAGTTAGGAACCAGGGCGGCAATCTCTTCGGCAAATATGTCCACATCCAGGTTTGCAAAACCCTGAGTAACAGGCCAACAATCAGCGACGGCTTGGGCATCTTGGTCGCTAAATTGATCGAGGACCGTTACCTGGTAACCGCCGCGATGAGCCGACTCGGCAATTGCCCGGCCGCTGTTTGCCAATACCAGGAGAGAGGTGGCGCTAACTGACATATCCGCGTGCTACCTCAAATGCGTTGTTGAAATCGAGAAATTCCGGATCACCTGTCTTATACATGCGTTTTAACAGCAGATGCTGGGTCTGGTATTTCACATTACCAACGGCCAACGCACCGATACCGACCGCGCCGCTTGGGGATCCGCTAATCGGTACGCCATCATCCATCACGCCAATCCCTTCTATACCTGCTGGTGGTACTGCATTGACATCACAGGCCACCTTGAGCTTCACTGCCTTTTGCAGGTGACTGCTATTGAGTACCTGAACTCCCTCTGTAGCAGCGTTAAATACCACATCGGCATCATTCACCAGCTCTGAGATCAATGCATCACTGCTACCATCCGCACCCGACAAGGAAGCGCCGTAGCGTTGATTGCACAGTTCCACTATGGTCTGTGCCTTGTCCAATGACTGATGGCTGACGATTGCCGCTTCGGCACCCGCATCCGCGGCTAACATCGCCGCAGTCGAACCCACGGGCCCAGTGCCGCCAAACACCACCACCCGTTTACCCTGCAGTCCCTCGGCTTCACTCTTTTTCAGTTCGCGTTCAACGCAGGCGACCATGCCTGCAGCGGTGGTGAAGGCACCGCTGGGATCAGCGAACAGTGAGATCTCGAATGGCGGCACCATCGAATTTTTTGCCGTCTTCATCATCTCCATGGCAAGATGAATATCACGTCCGCCGACGAAGATACCTGTCCGTTTTACCCCTTTGGGGCCACGAGAGAAGATTGCGTCCTGGACCAGGTCACGCACCTCGTCCAGGTTTACATCTGTATAGGGGGTACAGGCTGTCCATCCCGCATCGTATGCCATATTCACGTCAAACGGACTGTGATTCTTGGTTGCGGTCAGCATGTGTAGCAAAAAGGGTTTTTCCATCAGCTAAACTCGCTTTTCTTGTCTTAATTTTGTGGGTTGCCGTAACAAATTCACCTCCGCACCCTGGTTGCGCGCAGCCACCAACTGACAACGGAATGATGAGAATTTTCCAAAGTGTCGTTTTA
>JASFJX010000260.1:0-5711 GCA_050119385.1 Candidatus Thiodiazotropha sp.
AACGATAGAAGGCGTGACAGAGATCCATGATCCGCTGCCTGACCCGGGGATCGAACACCTGCAGGCGGTAGTTGGAGACCATGAAGACACTGACATCCTGCAGATAATCCATATAGCGGGAACGGTGTAGATCGATGAAATTGATACGTTTCTCCTGGGGGTCGAAAATGATGTTATCGACATTGAAGTCCCCATGGATATAGACAGAAAACGGCGCCTTGACGCCCGATTCAAAGCGCTGCATCTGTGTCAGCAGTTCATCGAACCCGGGGAGAGCCACACCACCGATATTCACCGCCGACTGTCTGAATTGGGGATGAATGGCATAGACATCGTCCATGCGCTTCGCCAGCTGTTTCATATAGGCGGCGCAGACAGGTTTTTTTGTCTTGGTCTCCAGCCACACCTGACACAGGGTTGCTGTCAGGTGATCCAGGGCCTGTTGCAGCAGCTTGTCCGAACCGTCGAGCAGGATCTGTTCGAGGGTCTGTCCGGTCAGGTGCTCAATCAACAGGGCCGCGGAATCCCCCTGCTTCTGATAGGCGAGGATCTTTGGCGCCAGACCGGGAAAGATCTCATGCCAATCCTTGACCCGCTGCTTCTCCTCCTTCAGCTTACGCTTGAGGCCGTCCTTGAAGATGGCGTGATAACCACTCGCCTCCTCCCCGCTACTGAGGGCATTGATGGCACTCCCCGACTTGGTCTCGGCAATAGGCTTGAACGCCAGCTTATCGATATCACTCACTGTCTTGAGTTCGGTCACCGAGGCATTGAATGCGTGATAACGATCGGTATTGAAATGCTGACCCATGGAGGCGGAGATGATCGCCTCGCTGATACGCAACATGGCATTGCCCATCTGTTCGATCAGGTGTGCCAACATGATGAGCGAGATCCTATCCGCCGGATGCTTCTCCTTTTTCAGCAACTTTGAATAACGTTTGAGCTGTTTCTGGTAGGCATCGTCCAGATCTCGCTCCACTTTGCCGATCTTCAAGGCTTGGCGGGTATCCTTCTGCGCCAATGCGGGTTCGATCAACTCCAGACCATTGTTGACAGCGTCGATCATCTGCAGAAAATCCTTCACCTTAAGCATCCCCCGATGCTGCACATGGGCGCTCTGCATCACTGCTTCCCGGCATAGCTCCGCCACTCGCTCCAGCTGACTGGCAATCACCTCCACCGCTCTTAGCAATTGGTGATCCGCATGCTGCCGGCCGGGCGAGGCCATCTCGCGCAGACAGTGGTTATGGATGCTCAGCTTCAGATTGACCACATACCCCTGACGATCCAGCAATCGCATGGGTATGGTTGCTGTGGGCAAGGTTAAATAGTCTTCCAGCAGTGACAGGTGCGTAGTGGTTTCAGCCAGAAGAAAATGCAGATTCTCCTGGATACTTTTCGTAATAGGCATGTCAGTCAAAGACTCCCAGGTATGTGGGTGTAGTTACCTGGGTAAGCGTTGGCAGGTGAGATGCGAGGGCTTTGGGAAAGATCTCATGATCAGCGAGATCCGCAAAGGGCATCCAAACCACATCGACCTGATGCTTATCCGGATGGTGTCCCGACACAGGCTGATAGCTAGCCGGCAGGGAACAGCCAAACAGAAACTCGACCAAGTGGCGAACCGAGGGATAATCCGTATCGCGCTGTTTGTAGAAATCGGCGATGGCGAGCAGGTTACCAATCGCCACACTAGCGCCGATCTCCTCTTCGCATTCACGCATCAGTGTCTGGGTCAGGGTCTCGTTGACATCCTGCCCACCGCCCGGGAGGGTATACCAGGTACCGCGGTGTTGCGCCCACTTCTTCTGCATCAATACCGCTTGTTCACGGACGATGACCGCACGCACGGCATTGCGGATGTTTGGCTCAAGCCCTTCTGGTTGCGGTTGATCGTTCATAGGGCAGTCGCTTAGCTACCTCTGTATTGATTCTTTAAAACAGTCACACATTGGGGGAAATATATTGCCAATCAATTCCACTCGAAATCCATCTTTATAAATCCGCACATTCACCCTGCCTGATTTGATGGGATGCGGATAGGTGGCTAAACACGATCTATCAACACCAACCCCCAACACAAAGCGACGAGGAACAGGGATATCAATACCGCGGCGGAACCTTGATCCTTTGCCCTTCCTGACAGTTTATGCTGTTCATCGCTTATTCGGTCGACCACGCTCTCAACCGCACTGTTGAGCAGCTCCACAATCAACACAATCAATAGCGGCGCCACCAACAGTGCTCGCTCCACGCCGTCATTCCCCAGCCAGAATCCCAGAGGTGCCAACACAATCAGCAGATAGACCTCCTGTCTAAACGCCTCCTCATGCTTGAATGTCGCCCGAAGCCCCTTCATGGACCAGCCCAGCGCGTTCACCAAACGCCTAATACCTACATTTTGTTGTTGTTTCTCAATCATGAAGCCATTTCTAACAGCTTATACAAAAAAAATCGACCACGTCATAAACAAATCATATTCCCCACATGAAACTGCAACAGTCTGCCACTATGGTGCGCAGCAATGAAGTACATGAGAACAGGTATATGACGACACTGCGTTATAAGAGTCTCTTCATATCCGATACCCACCTCGGGCTGCGCGCCTCACGCACAGAATATCTCCTCGACTTTCTCAAACACACCGATAGCGACAACCTCTATCTGGTAGGCGATATTCTCGATTTCTGGAAGATGCGCTCCGGTTGGTATTGGCCCACCATCAACAACGAGATCGTTCAGCAGATCATCACCAAGGCGAAACAGGGCACCCGGGTAATCTATGTCCCGGGCAACCACGACGAGCTATTGCGCGACTACCTGAACTTTCATGTCTCCGGCATCGAGATCCGCAAAGAGGTAATCCACACCACAGAGGACAACAGGCGTTTTCTGGTCCTCCACGGCGACGAGTTCGATGGTGTGGTGATGAACAAAAAATGGCTGGCCCATCTTGGCAGCGACGCCTACGACCTGCTGCTGTGGCTCAACCGCTGGTTCAACGTCGCCCGGCGACGCCTCGGTTTCGGCTATTGGTCCCTCTCCGCCTACTTGAAAAATCAGGTCAAAGAGGCAGTGAAGTACATCGGCAATTTCGAGCAGGCGGTGATCCACACAGTGCATGAACGCAACCTCGACGGTGTCATCTGCGGCCATATCCATCACGCAGTCATCAGCGACATGGAAGGCCTCACCTACGCAAACTGCGGTGACTGGGTCGAGAGCTGCACCGCCCTGGCCGAAGAGCCCGACGGTTCACTTAAGTTGATCCGCTGGATTGATGATTCGATGAATCTTCTGGACGAAAAAGAGAAAGCCTATGCGCATAGCGATAGTGACGGACGCGTGGTTTCCACAAGTTAATGGCGTCGTTCGTACCTTAGACAAAACGATCAATCTGCTGAAAGAGTGGGGACAGGATGTACTCTGTATCAATCCTGGGCTGTTCCGCACCATGCCGATGCCGACCTACCCCGATATCCCGCTGGCCCTGTTTCCCTACGCCAGAGTCAAGAAATTGCTGAATGAGTTTCAACCCGACGCCATCCACCTCTCCACCGAAGGTCCCCTCGGCTGGGCCGGGCGGCGTTACTGCCTCAAGTACAACCAACCCTATACCACGACCTACCATACCCGTTTTCCCGAGTATATCAGATTGCGCGCCCCCATCCCGCTGCCCCTCTCCTATGCCTTCGTCAGGACCTTCCACAGCAAAGCAACCCTGACCATGGTAGCCACCAGTTCCATGAAAGCGACCCTGGAGGAGAAGGGCTTCAAAAACCTCGAATACTGGACTCGGGGGGTCGACATCGAACACTTCGTCCCCATCGAAAAGCCAGTGCTCGACCTGCCCCACCCCATCGCCCTCTACCTGGGACGGGTGGCAGTGGAGAAGAACATCACTGAATTCCTGGATCTGAAGATGCCGGGCTCAAAAGTGGTGATCGGCGATGGCCCCGCCCTGGAATCCCTCAAGCAGCGCTATCCCCGGGTGCAATTTCTAGGCTACCGGAAAAACGGCAATCTCGCCCGCCTCCTCGCCTCCGCCGATGTGATGGTCTTCCCCAGTCGTACCGACACCTTCGGCCTGGTAATGCTGGAGGCCATGGCCTGCGGCGTACCCGTCGCCACCTATCCGGTGGAAGGCCCCCTCGACGTGATCAAAAACGGTATCAACGGCTGGATGGACGAAGATCTGCAAACCGCCGTCACCAACGCCCTCCAAGTCGATCGCAAAGGCTGCCGCCAATTCGCCGAAGGCTACTCCTGGGATGCCTGCACCCAGCAGTTTCTCTCCCTGGTCCGGTCCAACCTAAGCGAACGGGTCACAGAACCCGCCCCGGCAGAAAAGGGCCTATGACCCAAACAGTGCGGCAAGCCGCAGTGTGAACCTTCTCTCTACTCAGCACTAGCCTGGGTTGAGCAACCCCCCCCATGTTCCCTAGAATATAGTTATGACTTTCAAACGACCACAAAGGGAAAGACCATGGACGATCTAGCCTCCCCATTGAATGCGAATGAGATTGAGCGACTTGATGAGTTCCTGTTCGACCGGATCGACCAGAATACCCTCACAGAGGGTATGGACGAAGGTATTTTCGACATCTCCACCCTAGACGGCTTTTTCACCGCCATCGTCAGCGGACCGGTAACCATCCCTCCCTCTGTATGGCTACCCTTGGTCTGGGGTGACTTCGAGCCGGAATGGAAAAGCGAGGAAGACTTCAGCGAAATACTCGTACTATTGACGCGGCACATGAACGGCATTGTGCAAACCCTGATGGAATACCCCGAGGATTTCGAACCCCTCTACCTTGAACACATAATGGGTGACAAATCCTATATCGTCGTGGATGAGTGGTGCGAAGGCTACTACCGCGGCGTTGAGCTCTCATCCGAAGCCTGGCTGAATGACGAAGAAATGGCGATACTGCTCGCCCCCATCCTGGCATTCACCGAAGCAACTGACTGGAGTGGACACAACTTTGCGGATGAGGAGGTAAATAACATACAACAGGCAATCGCCCCCAGTGCAAGGGAAATTCACGCCTATTGGCTCCAACAACGCGCTGACATGTCACCCCAAGACCTACAGATCATGCACGCCGAACCCAAAATAGGCCACGACGACCCCTGCCCCTGCGGCAGTGGTAAAAAGTTTAAAAAGTGCTGTCTGCATTGATCTAGTACCGCACAACCAGTTAAGAACCCTCTCCCTAAGGAGGTAGAGGGATTGAGGAATGGGTACTTCCAGCAGCAACGCTATCATCACGGGTTAACCTACTCCTTCTTTCAGGGTAAACTCTCCCGTCTGATTAACAGCCGTGCTTCGGATGCCGGCCCTTCATGAATAAACGATACGGACAACATGACTGAACTAAAGATACTCTGTGAGCACCGCCCCTCCGCCATGAAGCTGGAGATCCAGGGGGTATACGACTGGCCGATCTGGGAGAAGGAGGTCTCCAAGTTCGACTGGGAGTATGACCAGACCGAGACCTGCTATTTCCTGCGCGGCAAGGTGATCGTCACCCCTGAGGGGGGGGAGCCCCAGGAGTTTGGGCGGGGTGACCTGGTCACCTTCCCGGCGGGCATGAAGTGCACCTGGGATATCCTCAAAGACGTGGAAAAACACTACACCTTCGAATAGCCCCCACCTTGTCCGATGGTAAAAGCCGCAAAATCAACTGAGCACACCCAATGATGCA
>JASFJX010000261.1:0-5708 GCA_050119385.1 Candidatus Thiodiazotropha sp.
TCCTTGTTAAGGGAGGGGCCATTAACGGCGGACCGCGCCTTGTCTTGGGGCATTTGTGGGCCTCTGATATGTGCCATTTATTCGTTACACCACACTAGCTTCTCTTCACCCGGCCCGGCAGATCATCTCTAGTCGAGTCTCAGTGTGAATTCCAGGCAAGGATCAACTGATCGATAACCAGTACATCGTCGGCAGAGATATCAATGATATGGAATCCGCTCCAGAAACTTTCCGGCTGGGATGCTTCGGTGCACCACACCGCTTCCGCGGCGAATGAGATCTTCTCCTGATCATTCTGTGGATGAGGCAGAAGCATAACGAGTTGATAAACCGATCCGGCAACCATTGGTTCATCACTTAGCAACATCAGCCCTTCAGAGCTGATATTAACCACACGCCCAAGGTGATTTCCTGTAATTTGATCTGCAACGATCAATATTTCGTTGGCTACTTTGCGTGGCGAATGACGTTGTTCTTGCATCTAATCATTTCCTGTGTCCTTAACGGACCTCATTACCTTCGTCGTTCTCATCGTCTTGAATGAGTTCACTTGCGATGTCATCCGTGGTTTTCAAGGAGCGTTGGAGCATACGTCTGATAGCATGCAATGTCCTCTCGACAAATGGATCACTACTGTCCTCAAGAATCGTCGACTCACCTTTAAGTATCTCTTGTGCCAAGGTCCTTAACGGTTTGATGGCGGTTTGCACGCCGGCTCTATCGACAAACATACATGAAGCAGTCAATGGACTTAACCACGACAGTTTAACTTTTTTCGAATCGCCGTTCTGCGAATCTCTGATTTCGAACCAAGTGCCGAACTTGATTTTACGCAACTTTTCCATCATTGCTTCTTCTTCTTCGGGAATCTCCTCTTCCTTTACCTGTTCTGCCCTTGATTCGGTGGAGGCAGCAGTAGGTGTACTCGGCTGTGCTGCCAATTTGGCCTTCTCTGAAATCGGTACCACGATGCCCGAGGTTTTTGCCGATTTCATCGCCTGTTCGGCTGCCATAGATGCTGTTTCGGCATTGCTGAGGAGGCCGAATAGAATCTGGCTCTTCTCCTGATGGAAGCCACCCAGGCTAGCCAGTCCCTCTTCGATGGATTTCCTCAATTCAGGTAAAGATTTCTCCAATTCATCCCGTTCACCCCGGTCCTTGGGTTCGAAGGCCCAGGCAATTTCATCCGCGACACGAAGTGCCTCTTTCCAATCGGGACTCATTTCACCGTCTGGGTGACGCAACAGAACAAAGACAAGTTTGTCGACCCAGGTTTTTTCCAGGAAATCCTTGACAGGTTGAGGGAGGTTTTCACTGAAGGAGCGAGCTTTCATCTCCTGGGATGCACGTTGTCTCGCGATATTCAGCTTTTCTCTTCCCTTGATGGAATCCTGTGCACGTTTTTCAAGAATGTCAGACTTACGCCTGAATTCATCCATACGTTTCTTGAATGCCCCCAGTAGCGTACCGAATAGACTGACGTTATCGGAAAACTCCTTCAACACCCGGTCGATGACATTCTGCATGTCAGGGTAGATGCCCCGTTTCAGATTGCGTTCGTCGATCCAGTGACTGCCGGCTTCAACCAAGGAATCGAGCAGTTGTCTCGCTTCATGACCGCTGTCGGTAAGAAGTTTACGATCAATGATTGCGACTTTGAGGTAGGGGGTATGCAGATGACTGATCAAGGCCTTGGCTACGGCCGGGAGGACAGGGTCATTCAACATATACTCGAACAGCATGCCTACCAGGTCGATGGTGTCCTCATCGGCAGCCTCAAGGCGGTCTGCACCAACCTCGGCATAGAGTTTATGACGCTCTTCGGCAAGCGTGTGTTTGACTCTACTGAGGAATTGTTCATCGATTTCGATGTTTGATATGGCCGCACCTGGCGCATTGACGTCCGGTACCATCTCGGAACGTTTAGCCGGTTGGATATTGCTCAGCGCGGCGACCAGATTCTCCTGTGTGGCGGGTGGTGCGCTACCAAGCTGGCGACCGGCAGCCGTTGCCGAAGCTTGTTTGGCGGCAAGTTTTTCTGGCGAGACACGGCGCCTACTGGCCATCATATCTATGATGGAACCGAACAGCTCCTCGCCTAATTCTTCCTGTGTTTGTTCCGGTTGCTGTTCGGGGTGTTCATCATCTGCTGAATGCCCTCTTTGTGTGTCAGGTGATTTCTGGATCGCCGGCCGCAGATGGGGTAGAACCCCAGCCTCCTTCAGGCTGTTGTTGAAATCGTCGTAGATCGAGCCCAGCTGTTTCAGCACATACTTGTCGAATAGGACAAGTATGATGACCTTTATGCGTGATTCTAAACCCAGTGCATCGATGGCTTCGCAGAAAGCGTTTGCTAGATGATGCGGGCCGGCTGGGATCTGTTTATGTTTAACGCTACGACCGCCACTCACAACACTCAGACGCTGACCTAGCGCGTAAAGCTGGGAGCGATGGTGCCCCACTGTACGGCTGATCATATTTTCCAGGGCTGTGTTTATGTCCATTGAATCATGATCGACGAGTTCAAATTCCGCGTCTTCGCTTTGTTCGGAAAAGGCATCGATCCCTGGTTGGTCCTGCCAGAACTTATCAAAGCCTTCACTGACCAGCTCCCGAAACTCATGTTCGACCAGGCCATGCCGGTTTCGTATCATCGCCATTGCTTCGAAGAAGCGATTTTGAATCTCGTTGGTCTCGGCTTTTTGGGCAAAACTGGTAAGCGCTTTATCGGAGTTATTGAAAAGCTCGGTCAAAAGGGCGTTGATATAGACAATCACGGTATCCCTACAGCGATTCAGCACAGGCTGAAATTGACTCTGATATTTGTTTCTTCTGTCCTGTATTGGCACGTTTAAAGGATCCTTACAGTGAATCAGTGGCGATATCTTACAGGGAGGTGATATTGCTATAAAACTTGAATTTTCTGAATGCGTTGCATTTACAATAGTCCAAGAGTAGCACGAAGAGTGCTCAATATGAACATTCTAATGTCTCTTATACCATTGTGAGTTCAGGTTTATTGCCAATCTCTCATATTACTCACAGGGTTACCCTTGCGTTATCAGCGATGACGTTATCTCAATCATCACCAATAACTTTATCGCTCGATTCTGTATGTGAGAGCAGTAATTCTCCCTGGCCTACGCTATTGGCAAACACCATGCGATAGGTGGTGCCGTTATCCGGGGTATGTGCGGCGCGAAGTTTTTTTACCTTTTCCTTGGCAGGTTTGTATTTTTCCTTTTCGTCAAGGTATTCAAGGCTGTTGTCAGCTGATACTTTGAAAATATAGAAAGGCATGTTTACTGCTCCGTCCACACCTGGGTGGAGGTCAAGTTTCTGAGGTAATTGTCGATAACAATAGATGTATACCACAGCTGTCACTGTTTACAAACCAGCATCATAGTTAAGTTTGGGGTGGAACAATACGACATATCCCTTGTATATCAGTGAATTATTACCTATCAGTAAGGATGTTTGATGTTGCGTCCTAAGGTGAAAGTCATGACTCCTCAACAACTTGTGACCGAGATCGAAAGTCTGGTTTCTCTGCCTGACGTCTGTGTCAAGGTGAATCGGCTGATTGATGCTCCGAACTACTCTGCACTCACTCTTGGGGAAATAATTTCCCAGGATACCGATCTGTCTGCCCGTCTTCTGAGTTTGGTGAACAGTGCCTTTTTCAATTTGAAGTCCCCGGTAGAGACCATATCGAGGGCTGTCACGGTCATCGGTACCAGTGAGTTGCGAGATCTGGTGATGGCTACCACTGCGGCACGGATATTCACCGGTATTCCGGCTGATCTGGTGGATATGGCCGAATATTGGCGCTACTCGATCACAACCGGTGTAATCGCTGGGGATCTGGCCAGGCAATGCAATGTACTGCATAGCGAACGGCTGTTCGTCATGGGGGTATTGCACGATATAGGCCGCTTGGCGATCTATCTGAAGATGCCGCAACAGGCGAGAGATATTCTCCTGATCGCCGGTGGCAACGATATGCTATTGCCGGATGCGGAGAATGATATCCTCGGTTTCACCCACATGGATGTCGGAGGGGCATTATTGAGAAAATGGAAGCTGCCAGAAAGTATTGTTTCTGTGATTGCCAATCATCATCGCCCTGCATCCACCAACGTTTTTCAATTGGAGACCAGCATACTTTTCCTGGCTACACTCTTGGCCTATGCCAATAGCAATGGTGTGGACTGGAAAGAAGCCATTGAGCTGGTGGAGCCGTTGGTGTGGAACAACACCGGCCTGAAACCTGAGCAACTGGAGCCGATAGTGGAGCAAACGCCACGCAAGGTCATGGAGATCATGGACGTGGTACTGGGGCCGAAAATCAGGCCAATAAAGAGCCAGCCCCATTAAGAAGCCGCACTCAGCGCCGATCCAGCGCAGGTCGGTTACACTTTGTCGGTTGCTAAAATTTCAGAATTAACAAGCAAAAACCTTAAGTTAGTTTAATTTTTAAGCGACCGGATGAAACATGCGGGTTAGAATACGGCCTCATGTTGAGGCTCTACCAATCAAATCATCTTGAATTACTGGCTGCGCGCTTGGCTGAGCAGCTTGCAGATCCCGTGGGTGAGCCTCTGGGGCAGGAGCAGGTTATTGTTCAACACCCGGGTATGGCGCGCTGGCTCTCATTGCGGATCGCTGATCACCTGGGGATTTGCGCCAATCTGTCATTTCCTCTGCCTGCGGCATTCATATGGCAACTATTCCACACCCTGTTGCCGGATGTGCCTGATTATGATCGCTATCAGCCAAAACGTCTGACTTGGCGTATCTACTGCCTGCTGCAGGGTATTGATGAGGAAGGAGCTGACCCCTCGATCGCTGACTATCTGGCTAGTGGGGATGATGTAAAGCGTTTTCAACTGGCGCAACAGCTGGCCACCCTGTTTGATCGATATCTGATCTATAGGCCGGACTGGATAGTCAAGTGGCAGCAGGGAGAGACGGCGATCGAAGGTGATAGATGGCAAGCCGGTCTGTGGCGTCATCTGGTAGATGATGATGCTGTCCATTGGGTGAGCCTGCAACTGCGGTTGAGCAGGATAATGGCAACCTCACAACATGAGTTTTTGCCCTCAAGGGTGTTTGTATTCGGAGTTCCCACCCTCTCTCCGGGTTACCTGGAGATTATTCGGCAGACCGCCACACTGACCGATGTTCATCTGTTTCTACTCAATCCCTGCGAGGCTCACTGGGCTGATATCGTCTCCCCCAGTGAGCAGGCGCGGATAACACTAGAGTCGCGGGAAGAGGAGCTCTACCTGGAAGTCGGTAATCCGCTACTTGCTACAATGGGTCAGCAGGGGCGGGACTTTTTTGCCGCGATCAACGAGATGGACCCGGGTGGGGAGGAGCTCTACCAAAGACCTCTGGGTAAGCATTTGTTGCATCAGGTGCAGCATCAGATATTGACCCTGGATGAGCCGCAGTCCCTGTGCCCAGCGGATAGTTCCATTAGTCTCCATCGTTGCCACAGTCCAATGCGCGAGGTTGAGGTGCTCTATGATCAGCTCCTGGCACTATTAGATGAGATGCCGGATCTGACAGCCTCGGATATTATGGTCATGACGCCGGATATCAACCGCTACGGGCCCCTGATCAAGGCCCACTTTTCATCCCCCGGCAGTCGTCCGAAGATACCCTTCAGGGTGAGTGGTGCCGCTCTATTGCAGGGCAATCCA
>JASFJX010000262.1:0-5699 GCA_050119385.1 Candidatus Thiodiazotropha sp.
GATCCAAAAACGCTTACTGAGAACCAGATTAAAGAAGAAGCTACCGATGAAGCTGAAACCCCGAAAGTCGCTGAAGCCCAAAAGGTAGTTGAACCTGCAAAGCCAGTTGAAGAGGAGGTTAAGGACGCTGCATTATCATGGGTCGTGTCACGTCCAGCGAATGGTTATACGCTGCAGCTGATAGCGGTTGAAAACCTGGATTCGTTGAAGCGCTATATCGCTAAAAACGCTCTTGTTGGTGAGACTCATACATTGCGCTTGAGACGAAATGGAAAGCCCTGGTATGCACTATTATGGGGCGAGTTTCCGGATAAAAATAGTGCATTAAAAGCTGTTTCAAGACTGCCGGCGAGGGTTCAGAAGGCGGGTGTATGGCCGCGTACTTTCGCATCCCTGCAGCAGGCAATAGCCCAACAATAACATTATTTAAAGTTATTATGGATTTTCTGCCGTTTTCTTAGCGCTATTGAGAGTTCGGATGACAAGTTTGTTTTTGAGTTAACTGATTGATTGTAAATTAATATTTGTCGAGAGCGGTGACGTTGTGGGTTGTCATGGAGATCGTGTCAAGTACCATCATTCAATGAAAAATGGTCTGATTCAAAACTAGCTTGAGATGAAATTCTCAAGTATTCTACGATGTTCTGTGTCTTCGAGTGCTTTGGCCGGGATCATTTTACACTGTTGGGGATGGAGTCTAGGTGTGGAGTTGGCCGGTTGAAGTCGCTTGTTGTTAAGCCAGCGACCTGACAGGTTGCTGTGTACTCCTTATATCAGGATATTGCATAACCCTCGGTGCCGGTTTTGGCCAAGCTAGGGTGTATGAAATGAGGATTGCGTAATGAGCCAAGGTGCTTTACCACCTAAGCAGGGACTTTATGATCCCGCTAATGAACATGATGCCTGTGGTGTTGGATTTGTCGCCAACATCAAAGGTGTAAAGAGCCATGATACGGTACGCCAGGGTCTGGAGATACTTGATCGCCTTACCCACCGCGGCGCGGTCGGGGCCGATCCAAAGGCCGGTGATGGCGCGGGCATATTGTTGCAGATTCCCGATGGTTTCTTTCGTGGTATCGTCGAATTTGCACTGCCTGAGGTAGGAGACTATGCCATTGGCATGGTTTTCCTGCCGCAGAATTCAGCCAGCCGGGCCGAGTGTGAAGAGACCATCGAGTCTTTTATTGATGGCGAAGGACAGCGTCTGATTGGCTGGCGCGATGTCCCGGTCAATAACAGTGGATTGGGCGAAAGCGTGATTCCTACTGAACCCCGGGTAAGGCAGGTATTCGTCGCCCGTGGTGATAACTGTACAGACCAGGATGCCTTCGAACGTAAATTATTTGTTATCCGTAAACAGATCGAAAATCGTGTCAGGCAGGCTGAAATAGAAGGGGGGAGCGACTTCTACTTTACCTCTTTTTCATCCAGAACCTTGGTCTATAAGGGAATGTTGCTGGCAAACCAGGTCGGTGAGTACTATCTCGACCTGCAGGATGAGCGTATGCAGTCGGCCCTGGCCCTGGTCCATCAGCGATTCTCCACCAACACTTTTCCGACCTGGGATCTTGCCCACCCATTCCGCATGATTGCGCACAATGGGGAGATCAACACCCTGCGCGGCAATGTCAATTGGATGCGGGCACGCAAGAACTCCATGGCCTCTGAAGTGCTGGGCGAGGATTTGGAGAAGATCTGGCCACTGATACCCGAAGGGCAATCAGACTCAGCCTGTTTTGACAATGCATTGGAGTTGCTGGTTGCCGGTGGCTATTCCCTGGCCCATGCCATGATGATGCTGATCCCCGAAGCCTGGGGAGGCAATAAACTGATGGATAAGCAGCGGCGTGCCTTTTATGAGTTCCATGCCGCATTGATGGAGCCCTGGGATGGCCCTGCCGCGGTCGCTTTTACCGATGGGCGTCAGATTGGTGCGACCCTGGACCGCAATGGCCTGCGTCCAGCCCGTTACCTGATAACCGATGACGATCTGGTGGTCATGGCCTCCGAGATGGGAGTGCTGGACATTGCGCAAGAAAAAATCGTAAAAAAATGGCGTCTGCAGCCAGGCAAGATGTTTCTCATCGATCTGGAACAGGGCCGTATTATCGATGATGCTGAAATCAAGGCCGAGCTGGCTAGGACCAAGCCCTACCAGGATTGGTTGGATCAAACCCAGATCCATCTCGATTCTCTGCCTTCGGATGTCGCTCCGATGGCGCCTGATGACGAAAACCTGCTCGATGCTCAGCAGGCCTTTGGTTACAGCCAGGAGGATATCAAGTTTCTCCTGACACCCATGGTGCTGACTGGCCAGGAGGCGACAGGCTCCATGGGTGCGGATAATCCCCCCTCGGTGCTCTCCCTGCGGGCCAAGCACCTGTCGACCTATTTCAAGCAGAACTTTGCCCAGGTGACCAACCCGCCCATCGATCCGATCCGCGAGGAGCTGGTGATGTCGCTGGTCAGCCTGATAGGGCCCAGGCCGAATCTGCTGAACATGGCGGATGCCGGCGATCATATGCGCCTGGAAGTCTCTCAACCGGTACTGACCAACGAGGATCTGGAGCGTATACGCCATATCGAAGACAACACCGGTGGCGCGTTCAAAACCAAGACCTTGGATATCGTCTATCCAGTCATAAACGGGGTCGAAGGGATGAAGCCCGCACTGACCTCGTTGTGCGAGAAAGCCGAGCAAAAAGTGCGCGAGGGTTACAATATCCTGATCCTCTCCGATCGTCGGGTGGATGCGGACAATGTCGCCATACCGGCGCTGCTCGCCACTTCGGCTGTGCATCATCACTTGATTCGCAAGGGGCTGCGGACTGAGTCTGGTCTGGTGCTTGAGACAGGTGCTGCCCTTGAAGTGCACCACTTTGCCACCCTTGCGGGTTACGGCGCGGAAGCGGTCAATCCCTATCTGGCCTTCGATACCATTGAGGCATTACTGCCTTCGCTGAGTGAACCGCTGGCATTTGCCGAAGCCCAGAGACGCTATATCAAAGCGCTGGGTAAGGGCCTGAAAAAGGTTATGTCGAAGATGGGTATTTCAACCTATCAATCCTACTGCGGTGCGCAGATCTTTGATGCGGTGGGGCTTGCGAGTCATTTCATCGATGCCTATTTCACCGGCACCACGACGACCATAGAGGGTGCTGATCTGAATGAGATCGCTGCTGAGGCGGTAAAATGGCATGACAAGGCTTATGGTGATCAGCAGATCTACAGAAAGCACCTCGATGTGGGTGGTGATTACGCCTACCGATTACGTGGCGAAGATCACAACTGGACGCCGGAAACCATCGCAAAAATGCAGCATGCGGTGCGCAGCAACGACTGGGATACCTACCAGTCCTTTGCCGATGCGATCAATACTCAAAACGAGATTCTGTTGACGCTACGGGGTCTTTTCGAGTTCAAGCGGGCGGAGCGGCCTTTGTCGTTGGACGAGGTGGAGCCCGCAAGTGAGATCGTCAAGCGATTCGCCACCGGCGCCATGTCTTTCGGCTCTATCTCCTATGAAGCTCACTCAACCCTGGCTAAGGCGATGAATGCCATCGGCGGTAAATCCAATACCGGCGAGGGTGGTGAAGAGCCGGAGCGGTTCAATCCGCTAGCGGACGGGAGCAGGAATCCTGAACGATCGGCCATCAAGCAGGTTGCCTCCGGGCGCTTCGGTGTGACTTCTGAGTATCTGGTCAATGCTGACGATATCCAGATCAAGATGGCCCAGGGGGCCAAGCCCGGCGAGGGTGGTCAGCTGCCAGGCCATAAGGTCAATCAGCAGATTGCCCGAGTGCGTCACTCCACACCCGGGGTCGGTCTGATCTCACCGCCGCCTCACCACGATATCTACTCCATCGAGGATTTGGCACAGTTGATTCACGACCTGAAAAACGTCAATCCCAACGCACGTATCTCGGTGAAGCTGGTGTCTGAGGTAGGTGTGGGTACCGTTGCAGCGGGTGTCTCCAAGGCCCATGCGGACCATGTGACTATCTCCGGTTATGACGGTGGCACCGGGGCCAGCCCCTTGACCTCGATCAAGCACGCCGGTTCACCCTGGGAGATCGGTCTCGCCGAGACCCATCAGACCCTGGTGCTGAATAAGCTGCGCGGACGAATCGCGGTGCAGGCTGACGGTGGTATGAGAACCGGTCGTGACGTAGTCGTCGCCGCCCTGCTCGGGGCCGATGAGATCGGTTTTGCCACTGCGCCATTGATTGCCGAGGGTTGCCTGATGATGCGCAAGTGTCATCTCAACACCTGTCCGGTGGGTGTCGCTACCCAGGATCCGGAGTTGCGTAAGCGTTTTACCGGCAAACCTGAGCATGTCATCAACTATTTCTTCTTCGTCGCCGAGGAGGCGCGCAGATTGATGGCGGAGCTGGGTTTCAGGACCTGGAACGAGATGGTTGGTCAAAGCGACCGTCTCGACATGCGCAAGGCGATCAACCACTGGAAGGCGAAGGGGCTCGACTATAGTCGTCTGCTGGCGAAGCCCGAAGCGGGACCTGATGTGGCCCTGTACAACTGTGAAAAGCAGGATCACGGTCTCGACAAGGCCATGGATCTGGAGCTGATCAAGCGTGCCCAGCCCGCCCTGGAAAAAGGCGAGCCGGTCAAGATAGAGATCGATATCCACAACTATAACCGCACCTTTGGCACCATGCTGTCAGGAAGGGTGGCGGAAAGGTATGGCCATGGGGGGTTGCCTGACGATACCATCCATATCAAAGTCAATGGCACAGCGGGGCAATCCTTCGGTGCTTGGGTGGCCAAGGGTGTCACCATTGAGCTGGCGGGTGAAGGCAACGACTATGTGGGTAAAGGTCTCTCAGGTGGACGCCTGGTGATCTATCCGCCGGAAAATGCCAGCATCGGCAAGGCGGAAGAGAATATCATTGTTGGTAATACCGTGCTCTATGGTGCTATCAGTGGCGAGTGCTATTTCCGGGGAGTTGCTGGAGAGCGCTTTTGTGTGCGCAATTCAGGCGTCACAGCGGTGATTGAAGGGGTCGGCGATCACGGCTGTGAATATATGACCGGCGGGGTAGTGGTTTGTCTCGGTCCCACCGGGCGCAACTTCGCCGCGGGTATGTCCGGTGGCATCGCCTATGTGTTGGACGAGGTTGGCGATTTTAGCGAACGCTGCAATATGGCTCAGGTGGAGCTGGAGCCGATCGAGGAGGAGGACGAGGCCCTGGAGGCTTTGGATCACCAGGGTGGGGATCTGGAGGCTCATGGTCTGGTGGATCTGAGCCACGATATGACGCGTTTCGATGCCCTGCGCCTGAAACAGCTGATCGGGCGGCACCTGCACTACACCAATTCGGAGGTTGCCAAGCGGATTCTCAATAACTGGGAGAGCATGCTGCCTAAGTTTGTCAAGGTCATGCCGGTTGAGTATCGACGTGCGCTCAGAGAGATGAAGGCGCAACGTGCCGATTCAGCCGCCAGCCAAGGGAGTATCTAGAGATGGGTAAGCCAACAGGTTTCAAAGAGATTGCACGCCAGGACAGGACCTATGCGCCTGTAGCGGATCGAATCATTCACTACAAAGAGTTCGTGATTCCGCTAAGTGAGGAGAATGTCAGTCAACAGGGTGCACGCTGCATGGATTGTGGGATTCCATTCTGTCACAACGGCTGCCCGGTAAATAATATCATTCCGGACTGGAACGACCTGGTCTACCA
>JASFJX010000263.1:0-5685 GCA_050119385.1 Candidatus Thiodiazotropha sp.
TGTGCTTTTTCAGGGTGGCGAAATTGCAGCGAAAGTAGAGCGCCTGATGGTTTTTGTGCAAGCCGACGCCGGATGCCTCGATGGGGCCTCGTGCCAACTTGATTGTGTGCTCTTTTGAGAGTCCGAACAAGAGGCAGGTACCGGTATGTGTGCCCACAGGCATACCGGGGAAAAGAGGATCGACCAGGCCACACTGTCCGGCACTCACCAGTCTGTCCATATTCGGTGTGTCAGCTACTTCAAGTGGAGTCTTGCCACCGAATGCGGGAATGCCTCGATCTCCAAGACCGTCAAGGATAATCATTATACCTTTATGGGTAGTCAGCAAAGGTCTTCCCCGATTGTTATTCTGTGCCGAAAACGTCCTCAACCTTAGCATGATAACTCTTTTGTAACACCTCGATAATGGAGCGCATTACACGATCTGTCGTTTTATCCCTGTCGTCGTTGGTAATGATTGGAATTGCGTTGCTATCGGCTTCGGATAGTAGATGTGACTGGAGCATCCAGATCGATTCGAAATTCGACAGGTAGTCACTCTGGGCGTTTCTCATCGGAGCGGTGGCGCCCCGGTCTTTCAATTGGTGTTTCAGCCTGTCCTGTTTCAATATCGCCAGCATGATCGGAACAATAACGGCACCTCGCTGATACCTGAATCGCTTCACCAGAGCGGGGGAGACATGAACGCCTTCCAGGATCAAAGAGACCTGTTCATTCAACGCACGCTGTATCACGGCTTCACAAGGTACTGATACCAGTTCAGCCTGGTGTATGAAACCATGGATCATCCTCTCTTCAGGTGATTCCTTGGAGTCCTCCGAGCCGGGGATTTTACGCCAGGCACTGAAAGAGGAGGTGTGCAGCTCCGGAAGCAGCTTTATCGGTAGCATCATTCGCATCACTTCCCTGAGCATGTCGGTGGATTGGGTGCGAATGATATTCAATCGGTGAGCCACTTCGGTTGCGATGGTACTCTTGCCACAACCGGTTGTGCCACCTATCAACAGTATCAGTGGGCGCTCTGTGTGTTTATAATCAATCCATACCAGATAGCGCGTAGCGGCCTCTTTACCGTAGTGTTGTTTCAGCTTTTCGTAGGTCAGCCTGCCGATTTTGCGGCTATCAACGGCATCATGATAAGACTCAGCCAGCTCTTTGTAGACGTTTTGTGTGATAAAGGCCGCCCTGTCGGCGCCAAGTCCACTCGACTCAAGGGTGCGTCGATGTTCGTTCATGGAGAAGGGCAGGAGATTGTTTTTGTAGTCCCGCACGATGATCTTTGTGGCACCGGGGTAGATGGTTTCGTAGTTTTCGATAACCTCCTTTTCATCCATCTTCTTCAGTTCCGACAGAACCATCCGGCGTAGCTCTTCGGTAGTGATCTCGTCAATACTATTGATCTGTTGCCGAATATCGGATGAGAGTTGGTATGCCGTTTCAAAAGCAAGCCCGGCATCGGTCAGTGAGCGGGTCAGAATACCTCTGAGAAAGGGGGTTCTTATATCATCCGATCTATCGAATACGAGTGTTTTTGCCATATTACCATTAAACTAAATTTGTCATGTTCAGCGGATACCTCACTATTTGCAGCATGGCATCGACCAATAATCATAGCAATCCGCGAGAGTGCTTAGAGTTTATCCTCCCAAACATATATTGCTTCTGCCTTGTTTCCTGGTTCAAAGAAACGCAGTTGTTTGACCAGTGATTGTACCAAGAGTAAGCCGCGTCCGCTGTAAATGGTGTCACAGGCGGTACTCTGCGACAGTACACTGAAGTCGAATCCATGCCCGCTGTCTTCCACTGTGATGACAAGGTATCCACCATTGCGGTTTTGGTGAATTCTCAATGCGATACGCACCTGTCCGTCAGTCAATGCCTGCAGACGCTGTTCACGCTGTTGGAAGTAGTTGGTGAATCCGTCTTCGCCCTGTTTGAGTAAGGAATCCAATTGCAGGACACCGTGATCCAATGCATTGATATAGAGTTCGGTGAGGATGGTGAATAATGGACGTCGATGCTCATGCAGTCCGGCTGTCTCTTGAATATAGTTAATAAGTATTGGTACCGGGTCGGCCTGACGCAGTTGTGTGCCACACAGAATGAGCTGAAGCTCGATAAAGTCAGGGTACTTCTGGGAAACCAGGTAATCAGATAAATCCTCAGCGGTTACAACATGGGGTGATGCCGATTCCCACCCAGGTAGCAGATCACGGATCAGGGGCACTTCAACAACACTGATATCATCATCTTGAGGGGCTTCGTGGCAGAACGCTTCAAGATCCATAGCGAGCGTATCTATTATATAGGACTGGCTGTCATTTTTACTGATGGCTTCAAGGAGTCGCTTTTGACCAAATAGTTCGCCATTCGAATTACGTGCTTCGGTAACACCATCGGTTGCAAGTAGAACCCGGTCACCCTCTTCAATCCGCAGGTGGTGAAAGTTATCCTTGTAATCGATATCCGGGGCGATACCCAGGGGGAGGGATTCTGACGCTAGTATATGCTTGATTTGCATGCTCTCGTTTTCAATTAAAAAGCAATCCGGCATGCCACAATTGATAATGGAAATATGGTCGAGTTGATGATCGATTTTGACGAACTGAGCAGCCAGGAACATTCCGGTAGGGAGTAGATTATGTAGCTTGTTGTTGATGGCAAAGAGTATCTGCTGGGGCGCAAACCCTTTGGCTGTCATGGAGCGGAATGCCTCTGAGGTTGGCAATGCACCCAGTGCGGCAGCCAACCCATGTCCAGTGAAGTCACCTAGCAGGAGATGCAGATCGCGGGATGGAGCGAATGCGGTCAACATCAGATCACCACTGAATACGCTGGCAGGCCTCAGCAGACTATGAATATGCTCGAGGGCGACATTGCCGGCAATAACAGCACCGCTGAACACCTGTTCGGCAATCTCTTCATCTCGTTGCATGCGGCTGTAGAGCGTACGGGCATCTCGATGCAGGGTGCGAATGCGCTCCATGGCCTTGACCTTGGCTGACAGTACGGTAAAACTGTAAGGTTTCGAGAGAAAGTCGTCACCGCCAACCTCGACGCAACGGGCCAGGGCCTCTTCATCGGACATGGCTGTGAGGAAGATGATGGGAACGAATTGGTCACCGGCCAGACGCTTTATCTCGGTAGTCGCCTCATAGCCATCCATGAGCGGCATCATGACATCCATGAAAATAATATCGGGTCCTCGATATTGGAACTGCTGTATAGCCTCAACCCCGTTCTCCGCTTCGATCACAAGGTAACCACGCTTTTTCAACAACGCCTTGAGAATCATCCGGTTTGTCACCTCATCCTCGACGATGAGCGCAATTCCGTTGTGTTGATGTTGAGTTGAACTATTTGGCATGGTAGCTACCGAAAGCGTTATTGCTGCACAGTCAGTCCGGTTTTTATAGTGGTTGTGTAATATGGATGTTCAGGTACTCAAATATGCCCGGTGTTATTCCTGTTGTACACTAGGTGTCCAAATTTTTGATATGAAGATACGCTAAATCTACCTGGAAACCTATAAGTGTCTGATGACTCACTGACAATTTCATACCCATCGGAGCATCGGGCGGTGCTCTTTTTCAAGGGTGCCTGGACACTGCATGATGTCGGATTCGACTGGCAAGGCGTGATACAAGAGTTGAAATCCCATACCGGGTTGGAAACGATTTCCCTCGATACCGGCGAACTGGTGAGTTGGGACAGCCAGTTTCTGAGTCTCGTACAACATCTGCATGATTTTGCCAACACGCAGGATCTGCATCTGGATATTGAGGGTTTGCCGCAAGGGGTCCACAGGTTGCTTAAGCTGGCCCGGGACGTTCCTGAACGCAAAGGGGCGCGGCGCCAGGTGGAAGACTATTCATGGCTCTATCATATCGGTGCCATGACCCTTAAGGCCTGGCAGGAATCGGTTGAGTTCACCCGCTTTGCCGGTGAGTTGACGCTTGCCCTGCTGCGTCTGCTCGTAGGTAAGGCAAATTTTCGCCTTGTCGACTTCCTCCGTTTCCTGCAGGCAGCCGGCCCGGAAGCGCTCCCCATTGTGAGCCTGATAGGCCTGTTGGTCGGGGCGGTACTTGCTTTCGTCGGTGCCATACAACTGCAGATGTTCGGTGCCGAGATCTACGTTGCGAATCTGGTGGGTTTGGGATCAGTCAGAGAGATGGGCGCCATGATGACCGCCATCATCATGGCGGGTCGAACCGGCTCTGCCTATGCGGCGCAACTGGGCACCATGCAGGTCAACAATGAGATCGATGCGTTGAAGACCTTCGGTATCTCGGTGGTGGATTTTCTGGTTCTGCCACGCTTTTTGGCGCTGTTGATCATGTTGCCGTTACTCACTTTATGGGCCGACCTGCTGGCGATTCTTGGCGGTTTGATGGTTGGTGTCTGGGTGCTGGATATCTCGTTGATTGAGTATTTGATTCAAACCCGGGAATCCATGGGCTGGGGTGATTTATTGGTGGGAACGGTGAAGAGTCTGTTGTTTGCCATTGTGATCGCCATGTCCGGGTGCCTGAGGGGGCTGCAGAGTGGCAGAAACTCATCGGCGGTTGGGCATGCCACCACATCGGCGATGGTGACAGCGATTCTGTTGATTGTCATTTGGGATGCCATTTCAACATTGATCTTCAATCAACTTGGGATCTGAATCTTGGCGATGGATAGTAAACCAGCAAAACAACCGCCAACAACCCATATCGAGGTCAGGGATCTGACCATGGCATATGGTGATTTCGTAATCCAGCGGGATCTTAACTTCATTATCCGCCAGGGCGACATCTTCATCATCATGGGGGGCAGTGGTTGTGGTAAGAGTACCCTGTTACGCCACTTGATCGGGTTGATAAAACCGGCAAAAGGTGAAATCCACTATCATGGCGAAAGATTCTGGCAGCTGGATAGTGAGCGTCGACAGGACCTGATGCGTAGAATGGGCGTGCTTTATCAAAGCGGCGCCCTCTGGAGCAATATGACATTGGCGGAAAATATTTCGCTGCCGATCGAGACCTATACGGATCTATCACCGGCCCATGCGCGGGAGTTGGCCGTGTATAAACTATCTCTGGTGGGTCTAAAGGGGTTCGAGGACTACCTTCCTGGCGAGATCAGTGGTGGTATGCAGAAGCGGGCAGGATTGGCTCGTGCTATGGCGCTGGATCCCGAATTGCTGTTTTTCGATGAACCATCCGCCGGGTTGGATCCGGTCAGCGCCAAGCGCCTGGACGATTTGATTATCGAATTGAGTGAGAGTCTCGGCACCACTATCGTGGTGGTAACCCATGAATTGGCCAGTATATTCGCGATCGGCACTAATTCGGTATTTCTCGATCCGCAATGCAAGACTATGATCGCTCATGGCAATCCGGGTGACTTATTGCACAATTGCACTGATCCCAGGGTACAGGCCTTCTTGACCCGGGGAGCGGAAGCCCTATCAATTTGAGGAACCTTAAAGGTATGCAATCGAAGGCTAATCCAACCCTCATCGGTCTCTTTGTTCTACTATCACTGGTATTGGCATTGAGTACGATCTTTATCCTCTCTGATGGTAGTTTGTCGCATAAGAGCACACGCTTTATTCTTTTTTTTGAGGGTGATGTAAAAGGTCTTCAGGTGGGATCGCCAGTGAATTTCCGCGGTGTCAGGGTAGGCCAGGTCGAGTCGATGTCC
>JASFJX010000264.1:0-5660 GCA_050119385.1 Candidatus Thiodiazotropha sp.
GCATGAAAAAAGTGGTTGAAGCCCACATCAAAAAGTGTGGCGCTGGAGGCAAAACTGGAGATATGTCCGCCCAACTCTGTCGATATTCTGTTCGCCTGAACCACCATCGCCATGGCGTTCCAGCGGATGAAGGACCTGATACGCCGTTCCATGGCTCGATCACCGGGAAAGCGTTTCTGCTTGGTCACTGGGATGGTATTGACATAAGCCGTATTGGCACTGAACGGCAGGTAGGCGCCTGAGCGGCGTGCTTTGTCTACCAAACGTTCTATAAGAAAATGGGCGCGATCCACACCTTCGTTCTCGAGCACAGCCTCTAAGGCATCTAGCCACTCCTGTGTCTCTTGTGGATCAGTATCGGGTCTGGTCGGCATAGTTATTCTCTTGTAGTTAGTTCCTGAATCCTTGGTTGAAGTATCGGGTAAAAAAATCCGCTCTCCGGCTCGTTAGAACACTAACCCGTATGTTTCGTTCGGGAACAGGATGATCCTGCCGGAATCATTGTTCAGATGCGGATTTGCTATGCGAAATATCCTGGCTAGCTATCTCATTCAGTTGAGATGCGTCATTTAATTTACCAATACTTTAGATTGAGGAGCGTAATATACAGCAAGATTTCTTATTTTTCAGCGTCGTATAAAGATTTTTTCTAAATGGCCACTCAATTTAATTAAAAAAGAAACTACCTTGTACCTGTCCAGAAACAACGCTTTTTTGCGCTCCTCGGCGCCTGACGGTTGTCTTTCCTTTCCTTCTCCCTGACATATTCCCTGGATTTCGGCATGCGCAGGAGTGACTACAGATTTTCTTCTATTTGAGAGGCTTTTTTCAGGAGGGTGAAAAATTTGACCGGTGAACACCAGATTGCATCCTGCCGGACGGCAGTAGGCAATGCCCACCGGATGCCGCAGTTGCGCGGCAGGATGGGGAGAATTAATCCAAAACTATAAACCGGCCTTGCTACTCTTAAGCAATGTTGCTTGCCCATCATCAAGAACACTTAAACTGAATGGCAAGACCGGTTAATCAAAAATAATCCCGGATGAATCATCCGGAATAAATCCTAGGCAAAGGAGCCTTTACCACCAAGTCTCCGCTTGTACACCGACGCTCCATCCTTCGGTTTCGTCGCCAAAAACCCCGGTGGAGCCGCCGGCAAGGCCTGCATCCCGGGCAGCATCGTTCCAATTCGCATAAGTGGCGAACAGACGCAATGCAGGACGTGTCCAGAAACTGCGGCCCGCAGAGAGCTGAATAGCGGGAGTCACCTTCCACAGGTCGCGGGTATCTCCATCGTCTTCCGGCTCAAACTGGTCGTATCCGGCATCCAGCACCAGGTTCATGTAGTTGCTCAAGTAGTATTTGAATCGGCCACCGACAGAAGTCCAGGTACCATCGTCGTTGTCAGTATCCTCTCGGTCTTGATAGACAAATGTGCCCATGGCGGACCAATCGGTACTCGGCTCGACCTGGAGCTGCTCGACGATACGCCAGGTAGTGCCATCTTCGTTGGTATCATCCGAGCTGGCGTCAAGCGTATACCCGGCCCCTTTGCCATATTGAAAGGCGATCTTGTTGAAACCGCCCCACAAATCACTCTGAGTATGTTCCGCGGTGAATGTGAAGCCACCTTCTCCCTCGAAATCATCCTGACTTTCATCAGAAACGCGTATGTCACCGCCAATAGTGAGTTGTCCACCCGCATTGACATCGATGCCATAGAGGCGGAAATCGTGACGGCTGACGGAACGATCTTCCACATCAGTGCCATCATCATTATCATCCGTGTTGCGCAAATAAGCATAGGCCAGATTAGCGAAACCGAGATCGATATCTTCGACACCGGCGCCAGCACCGCTCATATTCCAATAGAAGAAGTCTGTGATGTGAACATCGTGGCGACGGTAGAAGCGTTTACCTGCCCAGAACTTCGAGCCCTCGAAGAAACCGCCGACGAGATTACCGCCCTCGACATAGACCTCACGCCAGGAAGGTCCATCTCCGACCGGTTCATCATCCTGTTCACCCTCGACCACATAGGATAGATTGGTCTTGATATTGAAAAAAGCCCCATCCTCTCCCTTGAACGCTTGATAACCGAAGATAAGTTCGCCGTAGGTTTCGCACTCGTTACCGAAGCGGTATTTTGAAACGGCGCCAGGCAAACCAAAACAGACCTGATCACCGCCCTCGGAATTATATCCGGTGCCGGTGCGAAAATAGCCGTGAAACTCGAAATTGTCATCCGCCCAAGCAGATTGACAGCAAAGGGAAGCAACTGTAGCCGAAAGTAGGACCTTTCGTATCATGAATTTGGTCATGACTGTCTCCGGGAAAATGGTTAGATAGGCCGGCCAGCACCAACCTGGATAGCCGACAAAATACTCCTCAACGTTGTGCAATGTGGATACCACGACTTACATACCGGGCATCAAAACCGGGCAATAGACGTAAAACCCACTATCAGCCCGTTTTCACTCTAATTAAGGTAATAGAGATATAAGGCATTTGGTAAAAATACTACATTTTTGCTGAAATGCAACAATATTTTCATACGCACATCAAAAACACTTTTTTATTCTAAAATAGCCAGAATTCCTTAATATCTATAGTAATTAATCTATGTTCAATTAATTTGAGCCTGTTCTTCCTCTAAAGATTTAGCGCTGACCTTGGGATTATGAATCACAAAATAGCAACATGTGCATTTTTACTACATTCATGGGTGGTTTCGAGCAGGGATGAGCTATATATCGATGGCATGGCAGCGCTCAGCCTGTGCCATTGGGCCTTCGCAGTCGTTTGCTCGTGAGATAGGCCGGCTAGCCCGTAAGATCTTTCTCCAGACGGAACGCCAAGCCGATACAGAGGGATTGGGCAAGACACAGGGTGGATACCAAGGAACGAAAAGAGCGCACTTCGGCGTCCTGCACAAAGAATTTCACCTCCGCCTCCTTGACCAGTGGGTTGAACTTACTATCGGTGATCAATATGACTTGGGCACCCTGTGCCCTGGCAAGGCGAATCGCTGACAGGGTTTCCTCGCCATAGGGCTTAAAACTCACTGCGAGAAGTAGGTCGTTGTCACCGATGACACCGATCTGTTCACGGAACATACCACCGCTGCCGTCCACCAAGTGGGTAGGACGCCCGATACGATGCAGGGCATAGCTCATATAGACAGCGGCCGCGTAAGAACGACGCACCCCGGCTACATAAATCGATTTCGCGTTTTCCAGAAGATCTAACGCATGGTTGATGGATGCTTCGGTGGTCTTGTTATGCAGCTGCTCCAGCGAAAGGATGTTGGCGCGGATAAACTCGGTGAATAACTGCAATGGGTTGGGGCCGTTTTCGTCGGCTTCCGCGAAATCCGTCTGTAGCAGGCGGATACGTTGGCTATAGCGGGGTTGCTCCTCCAGAAACCTGCTTTTGAAAAGCTTCTGCATATCAGAAAAGCCGCTATAACCGAAAGCGTTGGCAAATCGCACCAGGGTAGAGGCATGCACCCCCGCTGCTTGAGCAATCTCGGCCAGCGTATCAAATGCGATCCTGTCTGTGTTTTCTAACACATATTGGCTTACCTGCTGCAAGCGCTTACTCAAGGTGGGATGCCGTTCAGTAATGCAAGCCTGGAGTTCATCAAAAGTATTAGGTGGAATTTCTGCCATTCTAGTATTCCTTAATGTAGTGAACTATAAAGACTTGAATGGTGCAAAACAACAAAAATTCTATTAACATGAACAGATGGAATTTTCGATTTTTTAATAACCTGTAATGGTAGTTACATCTTTCAATCGCCATTTCATGAAATTTTCGTGGTCATCAAACGCAACTGCGGTTAGCCTTCGACGAACCGGCGCAGTGACCAGGCCGAATGTTTCATACAGGAACGTGATGACCTGGCCGGAATCACCGAATCAACAGATTTCGACCTTCCAACAGACGGTTAATGGTTCGCCATGGCGCCGGCTGGAACTGATGGCCCACGCCCAAAACCGGGTGCAGATGGATAGTGTCTAGTGTACCCTTCTGAGCCATTGACACTATCCGACAGCAAAGCCGGATCCTCCCAAGAGGTAACACCTATGTTCCCGCCCAACCCGTCACGTTATATGTCCGTCCGGTTCACTGCAGTAGTCGCGGCTTCACTACTGCTAAGCGCCTGCACCAGTACACCAGGCAAACGCGGCGCGATCACCGATGAATCCGCCACCATGGCAGGCGGCCGACCACTTGTTACACAGCGTTCTGACGCCGATGAGCGGACGCTTGCCTATGTCTGGCAACAGCAGGGGCAATTCGTACGTATTGAAGCCGCTGAGCCCGGGGCAAAACCTCACCGGCACCCTTTTAGCATCAGCAAAAAACAGATCAAGGATGCACTGCAACAGGTTCGAGTCGACACGGCTGAAGGAGCCCCTCTTTTGAGTGACGAAGCCGTGGATATAATAGCCGGCCCTCTGGCGCAAGCCATGGGCCAGGCAACCGCTGACCAGGAAGTCAGCTTCGCAGTTGCCTACAGGCCACCCGGCTTCGGGCGTTTTATGTCTCGCAGGGTAACCACTGGCCGCCTGTTCCGGGATACCGATGGCATGCATCTGATCGTTGGTCTACTGCAGACCCCCTTCGAAGACAAGATGCTGGCCACTGGCCAACGTATCGCCTTTGTCCCGGGCTCACGCCTGCAGCGAAACCAGGAAGGCTGGTCCCTGTTGACCGATGAGCTGGTCACGCACCCGGTGGCCGATCGGGACGACTGGGTGCGTATAGATCCAATGGTCTGGTCAGGTGCGCCGCTCAACGGCGAGATTGAGAGCGCCCCACAACAGCCCGCACCGCCCCAAGCCGATCAGGCAGACAGATACCGGAGTCTGGAAGAACGCCTGGCGGTGCTGAAAAAGTTGCGGGATAAAGGGCTGATATCAGAGGAAGCCTACCAGCAAAAGAGTCGACAGATTCTGCAGGATCTGTAACCAGGCTGGCGATATCTGACACACCTATCGCGATTCGCTCACCTGGGGCGGATCGTTGATCGAAATGTCGGGGAAGCCGCATGTGAAAGCCGTTAATCATGTTGTAGTATTACAACATAATGTTAAATTTTTTACTGGAATTTAGTGTTACTTCAAAGATCAAAACGCTAATGCAGTCATACCTTAATAATCAACGACATGTATTTGTGGTTTCTAACAGACAAAGGCTTCACATATGCTGTCTACACTACATAATGACTCCATATCATGAAGCCACAATCGAACATGGGGGTGCAACACTCCCTGATACCAACCTTGAATGAGGAAATCAGCTATGAATTTAAAATCGATTGGACTGGGCCTGCTTCTGGCTACCACCGTCTCCACGACCGCACTAGCTGCAGAGGTAGAGGTCTTGCACTGGTGGACCTCCGGCGGCGAAGCCAAATCGGCCGCTGCGCTGAAAAAGATGCTGGAGGCCAAGGGTGATACCTGGAAAGACTTTGCCGTAGCCGGTGGTGGCGGCGAAAGCGCCATGACGGTACTCAAGTCTCGTGTGGTTTCCGGCAATCCTCCCACCGCCGCCCAGATCAAGGGTCCGGCCATTCAGGAGTGGGGTGATGAGGGCGTGGTAGCCAATCTGGACCCGGTGGCCAAAGCCGAAAAGTGGGACCAGTTGATCCC
>JASFJX010000265.1:0-5656 GCA_050119385.1 Candidatus Thiodiazotropha sp.
TGAACATAGCCGGCTGGCTTTTTCTGGCCGGTATCCTGCTCTTCTCTGGAAGCCTCTATCTCCTCGCTTTCACTGGCATACGCAGCCTGGGAATGGTCACACCCTTTGGTGGCACCGCCTTTATCATCGGTTGGTTTTCCCTCGCCCTGGCCGTCCGGCGTATCCCCTAGTGATGCAGCTTGACGACTTTGCCAACCGGCTACGTAAAAACCAGCGCCACTGGGGCAAATGGGCACGTCGTCGCGGCATCGGTTGCTATCGCATCTATGATCGGGACATCCCCGAATTCCCCCTGGCCATCGATTGGTACGAAGGCCAGGTCCATGCCCAGATCTTCGCCCGCAAAGAACAGCAATCCCTGACTGAGGCAGAAGAGCAGGCCATAGGCGGGGCAATATGTGCAAACCTGCAGATCCCGCATCAGGCCCTGGCATTCAAGACCCGCCAGCGGCAGCGAGGACTCACTCAATACGAAAAAACCGGCCAACAGGGACGCCCCATAGTGATTAGCGAGGGTGGACTGCGATTTGAAGTGGATCTCCACAGCTACCTCGATACAGGCCTCTTTCTCGACCATCGCGAGACCCGTGAGATGATTCGACGGCGCGCCGAAGGCCGGCGTATGCTCAATCTGTTCGCCTATACCGGCAGCTTCTCTGTATTCGCCGCGGCGGGAGGCGCTCTGGCCACTACCAGTGTCGACCTCTCCAATACCTACCAGGCATGGACCCGGCGCAACCTCTCTCTCAATGGCTTCACCAGCGATGAGCACCAATTGGTGCGGGATGATGTGTTTACCTATTTGGCGCGGGCTGTGAGTGAACGTCGACTTTTCGGCCTCATCGTCCTCGATCCACCCAGTTTCTCCAATTCTAAAAAGATGCAGGAGATCCTCGATGTGCAGCGGGATCACTCACGCCTGATAGAATCCTGCCTGCAATTACTGACGCCAAATGGCGAACTCTACTTCTCCACCAATAAGCGCCGCTTCAAAATCGATCCCGACCTGGCCTCCCTGCCCGGTTGTGATGAGATCACCCATCAGACACTACCCGACGACTTCAAGCGCCATCCTGCTCACCGATGCTGGATTTTCCGCCGTACCTAAAAAAACCTTTCCGGTGAACCGCCATGGCAAACCGCTCTTCCTGGCCGCCGGCTGGCGCCAAATTGAGATAGAATTGCAGATGTACATGGCTCAGCATTCTTCAATTTCAAACTGAGAGAGTTTCATGCACGCCTACTCCATAGCCCGCACTATCGGCGCCTTCTCGATAATTTTCGGGATTACCCTTTTGGTGCCGATTGTCCTCACCATCGGTTACGCTGAGCCCGATGAACTGATCAACTTTTTCATACCCTTTGTCGGCTCTGTGTCGCTGGGAGGGGCTCTCTGGCTGATCGGTCGGCGCGAACCGGCCAACCTGGGGACACGTGACGGTTTTCTCATCGTGGCGCTGTTCTGGCTCATCATCAGCATACTGGGCGCCTGGCCTCTGATGATGAGCACCGAACTCAAGCCTCTGGATGCCCTGTTCGAAGCAGTTTCCGGTGTCACAACGACCGGAGCGACGGTCATGACCGGCCTCGACGGGTTGCCGAAGTCGGTGCTTTTCTACCGCCAGCAACTGCAATGGCTGGGGGGAATGGGGCTGATCGTGTTGGGTGTCGCGGTCATGCCAATGCTGGGTATCGGCGGCATGCAGCTCTACCGCGCCGAGGTGCCCGGCCCTTCGAAGGAGGAGAAGCTGACCCCGCGGCTGGCCCAGACAGCCCGTGCCCTGTGGCTGCTCTACTTCGCCCTGACGGTAGCATGCGCCCTTGGTTACTGGCTGGCGGGCATGGATCTTTTCGATGCCGTCGCGCATAGCCTCTCGACCGTCTCTACCGGCGGCTTTTCCACCCACGATGCCAGCATCGGTTACTATGACAGCAGTCTGATCGAGTGGGTGGCTGTTCTCTTTATGCTGTTGGCAGCGATCAATTTTGGTGTTCATTTCAGCGTCTGGCACAACAGAACCCCCCTCCATTACTGGCGGGATCCCGAGGCCAGGACCTTTCTCAAGTTCGTGGTGGCAGTGGTGCTGGTGGTCAGTACGGTGTTGCTGTTCGAAGGCGAGTACAGCCATCTGACTCACAGTGTTCAGGATGCCGCTTTTGAGGTGGTCTCCCTGGTCACCAGTACAGGTTTCGCCAAGGTCGACTTCTCCCACTGGCCAGATTTTCTCCCCTTGCTGTTGATATATATCAGTTTTGTCGGCGGCTGCGGCGGCTCCACCGCGGGGGGGATGAAGGTGATGCGGGTGATGCTGCTGATTCAACAGGGCTTGCAGCAGGTCCGTTCCCTGATTCATCCCCATGCTCTGATTCCCGTGCGCATGGGCAAGCGCACCGTCGATGCCAGGTTGATGCAAAGCATCTGGGGATTCTTTGGACTCTACATGGCGACCTTTGCACTATTGGTGCTGATGATGATACATGCGGGGCTGGATGAACGTTCCGCTTTTGCCGCAATTGCTACCTGTATGAATAACCTGGGCCCCGGCTTGGGAGAGGTGGCCTATACCTTCCAAAGTGTCAGTGATATGGGGAAATCGCTCTCTATCCTCGCCATGTTACTGGGGCGACTCGAAATATTCACCCTGCTGGTATTGCTGTCACCTGGGTTCTGGCTACGTTGATCCGTTCGCCTCAGCTCGCCTAATGGCGCCAGAAGGCGGGGGTCAACAGCACCAACAGGGTGAATATTTCGAGTCGCCCCAGTAACATGGCAAAGCAGAGGATCCACTTGGCGGTGTCATGGAGGTCGGCGTAGTTTGCGCCTACGTCCGCCAGGCCTGGTCCCAGATTGTTCATGCAGGCCGCCACCGCAGAGAAGGCGGTCATCAGGTCGAGGCCGGTGGATGCGAGAACCAGATACATCACCGCGAAGCTGGCCACATAGAGGGCGAAAAAGCCCCACACCGCCTCCACCACCCGCCAGGGAACGGTCTTGCCGCCGATGCGGATGGGAATCTCGGCATTGGGGTGGATCAATCTGTTGATCTCCCGGACTCCCTGCCTGATCAGCAGCAGGAAGCGGATCACTTTGATACCGCCGCCGGTAGAACCGGCGCAGCCGCCGATAAAACTGGAGAAGAGCAAAAGAATAGAGATGAATCCGGGCCAGAGGGAGTAGTCTGCGGTAGTGAACCCTGTGGTAGTACCGATGGAGACGGCCTGGAACAGGCCGCGCGTGACCGATTCATTCAACGTGCCATAAACCCCCATCAGGAAGAGGGCCACCGAGACAGATAGAAAAACAAGACCGAGTGTTATGATGTACATGCGAAACTCGGAGTCTTCGAAATAGATGCGTAAGCTACGCCGCCGAACAGCAAGAAAGTGAAGCGCGAAGTTGGCCCCCGAGAGCAGCATGAAGACTACCGCAATCATCTCGATCACCCGGCTGTCGTAATAGCCGATGCTCTCATCGTGGGTGGAGAAGCCACCGATGGCCACGGTGGAGAAGCTATGGCCCAGCGCGTCGAAGAAGCGCATTCCACCCAACCAGTAGGCGAGGGTGCAGCTGACGGTCAGCGCCAAATAGATGAACCAGAGCGCTTTGGCGGTCTCGGTGATGCGGGGGGTCAGCTTATTGTCCTTCACCGGCCCTGGGATCTCCGCCCGGTAGAGCTGCATACCGCCGATGCCGAGCATCGGCAGCACCGCCACCGCCAACACGATGATGCCCATGCCTCCCAACCACTGCAACTGCTGGCGATAAAAGAGAATCGACGCAGGGAGTTCGTCGATACCGACGATCACCGTGGCGCCGGTGGTGGTGAGGCCGGAGACCGACTCGAACACCGCATCGGCGATATCCATGTTGGAATTTTCCGTCAGCATAAAGGGCAGCGAACCGGTCAGACCGAGCACGCTCCAGAACAGCACCACTACCAGAAAGCCGTCCCGCACCCGTAGCTCCTGGCGCTTAGAGCGCACCGGCAGCCAAATCACCAATCCCAGGCCGAAGGTGAGAATAAAGACATCAACAAAACCGATCAGCGCGCCATCCTTCACCCACAATGAGATCATCAGCGGAGGCAGCAGGGTCAGACTAAAGACCATCAGCAGGATGCCCAGAATGCGCTGTACTGTAGTGAGATGCATGGTATTTCAGATAACAACTCTACGGAAAAGGTCTCACAGGAATGTCACTCCGACCTGGAAGAGTTTCTCCACATCACGGACACGTCGCTTGTCGACCAGAAAGAGGATCACATGATCCTCACTCTCGATCATAGTGTCGTGGTGGGCGATCAGCACTTCGTCGCCCCGCACCACCGCACCGATGGTGGTACCCTTGGGCAGCTTGATCTCCTCGATGGCGCGGCCGACCACCTTGGAGGAGCTGCGGTCACCATGGGCTACCGCCTCGATCGCCTCGGCGGCGCCACGGCGCAGGGAGTGGACCTGCACCACATCGCCCCGCCTGACCCGGGTCAGCAGGGTGCCGATAGTGGCCTGCTGGGGTGAGATGGCGATGTCGATGGGACCGCTCTGCACCAGGTCCACATAGGCGGGTCGGTTGATCAGCGCCATCACCCGCTTGGCGCCGCGCCGCTTGGCAAGCATGGCTGAGAGAATATTGGCCTCATCGTCGTTGGTCACCGCGCAGAAGACATCGGTGTTCTCTATGTTCTCTTCCAACAACAGATTCTCGTCAGCCGCATCACCGTGCAACACAATGGCCATGTCGAGCCGCTCAGCGATCTCGCGCGCCCGTACCGGATTGTGTTCGATCAACTTGACCCGGTATTTCTGTTCCAGGGATGAAGCAAGCCGGCGGCCGATATTACCCGCGCCGGCGATGATCAACCGTTTGTAGGGATTCTCCAGCTTGCGCAGCTCGCTCATGACCGAGCGAATATTCTCGGCGGCCGCAATGAAGAAAACTTCATCCTCGGCCTCGATCACAGTGTCGCCCTTGGGCTTGATCACCTCACCCTCCCGGTAGATGGCCGCAACCCTGGCGTCCACCTCCGGCATGTGTTCATAGAGTGTGCTCAGTGCGTGTCCCACCAGTGGTCCGCCATGATAGGCCTTGACCGCCACCAGACGCACCCGTCCATCAGCGAAGTCGAGCACCTGCAGGGCGCCCGGAAATTCGATCAGCTTGAGTATATAGTCTGTGACCAATTGCTCCGGGCTGATCAGCACATCCACCGGAAAGGCGCTGGGATCGAACAGCTGAGGATTGTCGAGATAACCTTGGGCACGCACCCGGGCGATCTTCATAGGCGTATGAAACAGGGTGTAGGCGACCTGGCATGCAACCATGTTGGTTTCGTCGCTGTTGGTCACCGCCAGAATCATATCGGCATCCTCGGCACCGGCCCGGCGCAGCACGTCGGGCTGGCCCGCATGCCCCTTCACAGTGCCCAGGTCGAGCCGGTTCTGCAGCTCCTGCAACAGAGCTTCATTCTGATCAACCACCGTGATGTCATTGGCTTCACTGGCCAGCGCATTGGCCACCGAGCGGCCGACCTGGCCAGCACCGAGGATAATTATTTTCATTCTCTCCTCAACCGAAGCTTACATATAGAGTGGTTAGACTTACATCCTAACCATAGCTTTTTCAAGGTTAAAAGACATCTTGAATCGTATTTATTCC
>JASFJX010000266.1:0-5655 GCA_050119385.1 Candidatus Thiodiazotropha sp.
TTACTGGTACCCCTGCCGGTTCGAGAGACGAGAACGAGCAGTTTCCCGAAGATAGTGTCAACGGCCGGGTGGAAACGAGCCTGATTCGTTTCTCGGAGCGCATACAATCAATGGAAGCGATAGATGAGACAGCTATCCTGGTTACTGGAGAGGACCAATGACATCCCAGAGCCGTCGCCGCATCACGGTAGTGTTGCTCGACAAACCTCAGAGCAGGGAGTTGCTCACTCTGGGAGCCACCATTGCTTCTTTGCTGCAAGCAGAGATTGAGGGAGTATTTGTTGAAGATGACAGGCTGTTTCGCCTCACAGGACTCCCCTTCCTACGTGAATTGAGACTGGATAGTCGCAATGAGGCACGCCTTGATCCTGCCCGCCTGACGCAGGAGTGGCGAGCCATTGCAAAACAGGCCCGCGAAGCGCTGGAGGAATCCGCCACACGTGCCGGATTGAACTGGAGCTTTCGTGTTTGGCGTGGTGAGTACGATAGCGATCTAAAACAACTGGCAACCGACTCCGAGATGCTGTTGATGAGCAGTCAGGGCGCCCTCAGTTCGCGCCGACTTTCATCCCAGTCCAGGCAAATCGCCTCGGCTTCCAGACCACTCAGACTGGGGGTCGTACTCGATGCGGGAATGACAAGTCAAAAGCTACTGGAGACGATTACCGAGCTGGAACAAAAGCCCGAGATAGCACTGACCCTGTTTCTACCGGATGACGAGATGCCATCGGGAGCCCCCCCTCAGAGTTACCTCGCCCGACAGGATCCCAATCGACACATCACCATTGTATACCTCAATGATATGGAGCCAGGGAGCCTGGCCAAGCAGTTGAAGCAATCAGCATGCGACTTATTGATGATCGGTGAACAGAGTCCACTGTTACAAGGACCTACCATCAAACGGATACTTGAGAGTTTGCCCTATCCCACAGTGGTCATGCGTGCATAACGGATGTGTGGATTAAATCATGTACCAGGCACCTGAGTTTCTATTAACCCTGGGTGTAATTTTACTCGCTGGCTTGGCTACAGATGCTATCGGTCGGCACACTTTTCTACCGCGAGTCACACTGTTGCTGCTGTTTGGCATTCTTATCGGCAGGCAGATGCTCGATTTGATACCACCGATATTCACAGACCGTTTCGAGTTAATTGCCAATATGACACTACTGATGGTTGGCTTCCTGCTAGGTGGCAAATTGACCGCTGGCTTTCTTAAACAGTCTGCAGAAAAAACCTTTTTAATATCCATCAGTACAGCAGTCATAACTGTCTTGGTAGTGATTATCGGATTGATGGCAATCGGGATAGAGACTGAGATAGCGATACTACTTGGGTGCATCGCCTCGGCAACAGCACCCGCAGCAACATTGGATATCGTACTGGAATCGAACCAAAAGGGCCCCTTCAGCGACCTGCTCTTATCTATCGTTGCTCTGGATGACGTCTGGGGATTGATACTGTTCAGCATTGGTGTCGCTGTGGTCATGGCAATGCTCGGCAACACGGCAGAGACCTCACAACTCTATATCGTAACCAAGGATATCGGAGGGGCCTTGATGCTCGGTCTTACCTTAGGTTTTCCAGCTGCCTTTCTAACCGGGAGAATCAGACAGGGCCAGCCGATGTTGATGGAAGCGCTGGGACTGGTCTTTTTATGTGGCGGCCTTGCCCTTTGGCTGGAAGTCTCTTTTCTTGTGGCATCGATCGTAATGGGATCAGTGGTTACCAACTTCGCTACCCATCATGAGTACCCGTTTCATGAGATAGAAAATATTGAATGGCCGTTTATGAGTATATTCTTTGTCCTGGCCGGTGCTTCTCTTGAATTTGATGCAATCATGGAAGTCGGGTTGATTGGTGCTCTATATATTGGGTCACGCATTGCAGGAAAGTTACTTGGTGCCAGAATCGGTGCTGAGATAAGTGGCGCGGATAGCAACACCCGTCATTGGATGGGATGTGCTCTACTGCCCCAGGCCGGCGTCGCCATGGGAATGGCGCTGGTCGCCTCCAACCAGTTTCCCGAATACCGGCAGACACTACTGACCATCGTAATCGGTTCAACGGTATTTTTCGAAATCCTCGGCCCGATCTTCACACGCCTGGCTTTAAGAAAGTCTAATGATTGACCAGTACTACCCCATTCTGATACGACTCAATATGGGCGCCCTGCCTCTTAATGGATAAACGCAGCGAGATAGAGCACCCTTGAATTTCAAAAATTTTGATTCAATAGAGCTTTCAGCTCAGCATTGCCTTAACGACACCATTCCACCCCAATGCCAAATTACTACGGTTATACCCCCCACCCCCAAGCGCAATAAATCGACCGTCACAGAGCTCATCCGCCAATTTATTCAACCGGTTGGCGGCATATTCATGCACAGCGGGGGTGAATGCCATATGTGTGATCGGGTCCCCCTGGATGCTGTCGGCACCGGCCTGGAGAATGATCAGTTCCGGTTTGCTCTGGCGGATAAACGCCTCAATGGTCGGCCAGACACGATGGAAATGGGCATCGTCGGCAAAGGGTGGTAGCGGAACATTGAGCTTTGTTCCCTTGGCCTTTCCCTTCCCTGTCTCCTCCACTGCCCCAGTGCCCGGATAGAGATAGCGACCATCCTCATGGATATCGGCAAAGATCAAATCGGGATCGGATTCAAAGGCGTAAAACACACCGTCCCCATGATGGGCATCGATATCCACATAGGCGATACGACGAATGCCATGATTGAGTCTCAGATTCTCGATCAACACCCCGGCATCGTTAAAGACACAGAAACCCGCTGCTGAATCCCGCTTGGCATGGTGCAGACCCGCGATGGGCACAAAAATCTTCGGATGACTCCCCGATAGGATAGCCTGCATGCCGTGTAAAACCGTACCAACCACGGTACAGGCGGCCTCGTAGATCCCTGGGAAGGCGGGGGTATCGCCGGCATCAAGATACCCCTGACCACTCTCAGATTGGATCTTGACCCGGTTGATATAGGCTTGGGTATGAAACGGGAGAAGCACCGCTTCCTGACAGAGTTGTGGCGTAGCGACCGATACCCGTTTGTCTAAACCCTGCTTGAGGGTCTCCTGCCAGAAGGCCTCAATACGATCCGGCCCGAAGGGGTGTCCCTCGCCAAAACCGTAACGGCCCAGGGCCTCACCAAAATAGATTGTGACCGGTTTTTCGCCCATTCACCCCACCCATCTCTTCAAGATGGACTAACTGATACAAGTATAGGCAAGAAAAAAGCAATACATTTCAAGGTACTGCTGTATCCCGCTTACCCCCTCTCATGTATCTTAGTACACGCACCTCAATAAATAACACCACACCCAGCACGACCAAATTCAGCGACATGATAATGACCATCCACAACGGCATACTCATACCGAGGAATTGCCATTGAATATCACCACAGAAACCGGTCGGTTGAAACATTGCCGGTATCCACTGGTCCAGTTTGATCCAAGCGGGGAACTTGGCATTGACATCGCAGCTCAGTGAGGGCTGCACAATACCGAGCTGCATCCCGGACAACTCCAACGCAAGATAGAGACACCAGCCAGCCGCCAGACCCCAACCGATATAGCCTATCCATCTGGCAATTGAGGAAGTGGGGACACTCATGCCGATTAACGCCGAGATCAAGATCCCCATCACTGCAACCCGTTGATAGATACAAAGGACACAGGGATCAAGTTCCAAGCCATATTGAAAATAGAGCCCCGCCCCCTCCAGGACGAGTGCGCTCATTGCGAGTAATTGCCATGGCAGCCGCGTTTGAATGAATTTCATTGAGTTCTCATACCAGTGTGTAGAATATTTATTAACTTATTTTACAGTAAGCTATTCATATACCTTATCAGCCAAACAGCCATTGATCATTTTCAATGCCCGGCATAACGGGCACACAGTATGCTGGCCGACGATGGAATTAAACTATTTATTAGATCACTCAACACAGTAACCAGTTCACTAAACGACAACTTGGTGCTCAAAGGGTATCTTGCCAAAGCCCAGATGTTCGTGACAACACCGGAATAACCTAATCCGTATGTTTCACCCGGTCGTTTAGAAAGGAAACTAACCAGCTTCTTTAGATGTCATTCAAGGCATATTAAGAAAGTGCAACCGACCTACGCTGAACGACGATTGCATTGCGATCACCGCGTTCCCGGGCAAGACATTCGGACAAGACTTATGAAAATTGCAGTAACCAGTCAGAATTTCCGCACCATCACCCAACATGCGGGCAAGACAAGGCGCTTCCTGATCTATGAGAAGGATCCCAAAACAGGTCAGGCCAATGAACTTTCCCGCCTTAATCTGCCGAAACAGATGTCGATGCATGAGTTTCAGGGAGATGACCATCCCATCTTCGAAATGGATTACCTGATAACCGGCAGTGGCGGACAAGGATTCATCCGGCGGATGAATGACGCCGGTGTCGAGGTTATCATAACCAGTGAGCAGGATCCGTTGACCGCAGTCACCGCGGTGATCGAAGGCAAACCCCTGCCACCACCGGAAGCGCACAGTCACAGCCACTCCCATCCACCCATCATGCCTTCTTGAATCGGGATGATTGCCGGGTTAATGGAAGCCGTAGTTAGCCATTAAACGGATAAAGTCGCCATCCTCGTGCATGTCGGTGTAGAGCAGTTCCAGACCCAGTTGATCATTCACATCGTAGACCGCGTAGTAGTCGGTTTCGTTTGCACCCTGCTCGAAGTCAACATGCAGAACACCCACTGCCAGCGCCTCGACACCACCATATTCGACGCCTAAAGCCGTTGCCTCCTGATCCTCTACACCATCGATTGTATGGTCATCCGCAGAGGTGAAATAGGGACCACCGCCAAAGCCATTGGTCACGCTCCCGGAGACCCCATTGTAGGCGGCTGTCAGGGTGAAGTCTGCCAGTATATAACTACCGGTGACACCCCAGACATCACCGTCAGGCCCTGAATCATCGATAGTCTCATCCGATTGCGATCCGAACTGCAAGCCGACATTGAAGGTGCCGGTCTCAAATAGCGCTTCCAGATATGTAAGCTTGGCAAAATCACTACCCTGGTAGTACCAGCCCTGTAATGCAAGTTGTTCAATACCCTCGTAGACAAGTCCGATGGCATTCACTCCGTCGTCGCCATTCAATTCCTGAAATCTTTCCGGGATATCGGCATCCACACCCGCCCATTGATCGAGATGTGTAAAGTAGAGCGTGGCACCCGGGATATCACTGTTACACACTAAGAGCCCTCGAAAGGTGTTCGGTACCATACGGATATCATCAGTATCGGCATGGGGTGTATCCAGTTCGAAGCGACCCACCCGCAACATGGTATTGCTGTATTTACCTTGCACATAGGCTTCGCCGAGGATGGTGTAACTACCGTTTTCCGATGAGAAAAAATCGCCGTTCTCATCATCAAACAGCTCCCCGGTGGTGTAGAAGGTCGCACCCGCACTCAGCCCCTTCCAGCTTGGGCTGACATATCCCAGCTTACCCCCTATGGCAGAGCCATCCGTCTCCTCTCCGGCTCCGTCTTCGGCGTGGATAAGGCCCATTCTGAGATTACCGAAAACAGCCTCTTCGGCCTGTACCGCAGCAGTTCCAGCAAGCCCTATCAGCGCACCGGATAGAAATAGCG
>JASFJX010000267.1:0-5648 GCA_050119385.1 Candidatus Thiodiazotropha sp.
CCTCCACGTGCCCGCCGTGGCCGTTCATAGGGGCTTACTCGGGGAAAAAAGCCCTCCAGTATCATCTCGCTCACTTCCGCTTTGCGCAGCTCGGCAGAACGTGAACCACCGATCAGTTTGGCGCCGGCGCCCAGTACAGTCACCTTCACTGATTCCGGCGAGGCTGAGGATAATAGTCGCTCCTTGGCGCTTCGGCACTGCTGATTGAGCTGTGCCAGGTTGGCTGCGCTAAGACGGCCACCGCTTACGGCGATACGCGCCTCCGCTATATGCGCCAAAGCCAGGTCCATATTATCTCCGCCCAACATTAGATGATCGCCTACCCCAATGCGGGTCAAACCGGGACCATGCCCGGTGCTTTCCACCTTGATCAGGGAGAGGTCGGTTGTGCCGCCACCCACATCGCAAACCAATGCCAACCGGGTTTGCGACAGACTATCCTCAAGACTGTCACTATGACTGTGCAGCCAGCTGTAGAAGGCTGCCTGTGGCTCTTCCAGTAGGCGAACATCGGCCAAACCCGCCTGTTTCGCTGCTTGTAAGGTCAAGGTGCGGGCACCTTCATCGAAGGAGGCCGGAACGGTAAGCACCACTTCCTGCTGCTCCATTGGATAATTGGGATGCTTGTGGTTCCATGCTGCGCGCATATGGGCGAGATAGCTTGCGCTGGCGGCCAATGGTGATATTTTGGTTACATCCTCCCCTGTACCCCAAGGTAGGATTGCAGCGGTTCGGTCCACTGAACGGTGGGAGAGCCAGCTTTTTGCGCTTGCTACCAAATGACCGGGGACCTGGGTACCCAGTTCCCCGGCCAAACTCCCGATGATGACCTCCCTCATTCCGGCGGGATCATCCTGCGGCCAAGGTAGTCTGAGATCGTTTAGTTTCAACTCACCTAGACTTGGATGGTAACGCAGTGAGGGCAATTGCGGACGTTGCGCCACCTCACCCAGGGCAACTAATTGCTCTACTTCGAAAAGTTGTATTTTTTGATCTTGTTCACGATCCGCATAGGCCATCACCGTATTACTGGTGCCGAGATCTATGCCGATAAAATAGCGGGACATCAGGCTTCAGCTCAGGATATCCAGTGAATCAGTGACGGACCTCGAATTCAACCTTCCAGCGTTCATTACCCCCCCTTGGCAGGGCGTCCAGACGCAGTGTGCCGGTCTCGGTCACGGCGGCACTGAGCCTCACCGGCACCACTTCGCCCGGGATTCGTCCTTCTGCGGGCAGCGTTGCCTCAATACCCTCAAGCTCTTGTATCTCCTCTTCGTCCCACTGTTCCAACAGGGTGCCTACTTGGTCTTGTCGACGTACAGAAGAGCCAAAAAAACGAAAGCGCACCGGCTCACCTACGATCAGGCCAAACTCCTGAGGCGGCAACTCCTCCTCACTGCCTTCCTCCATACCGAAGGGAGCTATACAGAGTGCCTGCACAGGCGGCTCCATACCGGGTACGGCAGGCATTGATGATTCAACCCCCACATAATAAGCTTGGGCAGTACCGCCACGGATTCGAACCCCCTGTCCACTGCGCACATAACCGTAATAGGCAGCCCCTTTTGCCACTGCCAGATCCAGGTCCGCCCCTTCAAGTAACCGCGCCGGTTCAGCCTGCTCCGCAACCAGCCAGTCATTGAGCACCGCCATCACTCTCTGGGATAACTGCTGAGCCTTGAAAACACCACCATTAAACAAGACGGCTGTGGGATGCAGGAAACTGGCTCCCTGGGGTAGATGACTGTCAAATCCTTCCAGATCGCTTGTGGCCTCAGCCTGGCGGCCAAGGAAGGCAGCCAGATGACGGGTGATTGCCGCATCCTGGGCATAGGGCAGACCGAATTGAGTCAGTCCTGTACGGGAACGCGCCCTAGGTCGTTCAGAAACAGCCACTTGTGGAAAGAATCCATCCAGAGCAACGGCTGTGACCTCTTCACGTGTCAGCTCGCTGCGTACTGTCCCTCCGATCAGCCTGGTACTACGACCTGGCACCACAACGGGCATACTCGTAAGTTCCGGATCACTTAGCAAGGACTCTTTTGCAACTCGGCAACTATGTGTCAGCGCACGGATCTGCCAAGGGTCAAGCTTGGTACCCTGGGCGGCAAGCTTTTGCGCCACAGTATGCGCTAAAGTCAGATCCATATTATCCCCACCCAGCAGGATATGCTCACCCACTGCCACACGGTGCAGTTCCAGAGCGCCTTCCCGCTCGACAACTGCGATCAGGGAGAGGTCTGATGTACCTCCACCCACATCAACCACCAAGATCACATCACCGACTCGGACTTGATCACGCCATTCGCCACCGCTGGCTTGAATCCAGCTGTATAGGGCGGATTGGGGTTCTTCCAAAAGGGTTGCATGAGGAAAACCTGCGCTTTGCGCCGCTTCGGCGGTTAATTCTCGCGCTGCCGGGTCAAAGGAGGCGGGTATGGTGATCGTCAGCTCTTGCTGCTCTATTGGTGCATCTGGATGTAAGTGATTCCATGCCTGATGCAGGTGCTCCAGATAACGTATTGAGGCAGTTAAGGGTGAGATATGTTCGATCTCCTCCGATGCGTCTGTGGGCAGAATCGCTGATCGGCGATCGACCCCTGCATGACAGAGCCAACTCTTGGCGCTGGAGACCAAACGGATGGGGGTCTGCGCGCCTTTGTCTCGAGCCAGGAATCCAACCACCCATGACTGCTCTGCGGTCCAGGGCAATATCAGGTCTCCGGGTGCCAACTCGTCGGGATGGGGCAAGTAGAGAAACGAAGGCAGCAGGTAGCGTTCTTCGACACTCCCCGGTGCAGTCAATTGTGAGATCGGGCAGAACTCGAGTTTGACATCCTCTCCCTCGCTGACAGTCAGGTCCACATAAGAGAGTGCGCAGTGTGTGGTTCCCAAGTCAATACCGATGGAATACCGTGCTTCGCTCACAACTCTACCTCGGCAGGTGCAATTACATGGACATCATGATTATTGGCCAACTTGGGCAGGCGGACCTCGGTTACCCGCCAACCACGGTGAGCGAGCGTCCCGGTAAATGGCGGCTCACCAACCAGGTTGCCGGTCGGACGCAAAGCAGAGGCATCGAATCCCTGTTCCAGTGTAATACTGACTCCTTCCGCCTCCTGGCGGATCGGCAGGAGAGTCAGGTGTTCATGCAGGGCCTTGCGGCAACCTTCATGTACCACTCGCACAGCCGCACCGATCTCCTCGTCTGAATATTGCGCGACATCCTCTTCGAGAAAATCCACCAGCCTTCCCTCCTGTTGAAGCAATCCGAGCAGTTGCAGGGCGGAGTCCGGATCTGTTTCGTGTAAAACCGGCACATCACCAGTTGAATCCTTAAGCTCCTCCTTATCACCACGGCTCAATTTCAGGACAGAACCGGCAAATTCGGCATCAAAGAGGATCCGAAAAAATAGACTGAACGCAAGGCCAACGCGCTGAGCGAAAGATGGAAATTGCTCGGTCATAATACTGCCTCTCAGATATTGGATCGAATAAGTTAGTTAGTTATCTATTACACAATGCAGAAGCCTCGTTATACTGTCATGACAGCCATACATTTTGCAGAATTATTGTTGATTTTATTAATAATGAAAGACAGAGATTTAATTAAGGCGTCAGTTCACGCAGCGCGTTAGGGGGTAATTGATTTCTATCAGACATTGCTTGACTGTTTTTATTCAGTAGTTCTTCAGCAGTAAACCAATCCTTCTCGGCCGTCCATGCCGGCCTGCCGTTTTCTTCCCATATCTCATACGCCTTGAGTCTTATCATCTCTTCTGTAATTTTCATTGTCAGGTCTCCAATCAGGAGGGGGCAAAAACTGTCATATCCTGTGTAATACTGTTCAAAAACCTTTGATCAATTCAGAGGTTCCTGAATGGAGCTGAGTGAATACTACTGGATTCGCAATAATTTCTTTCCAGCCCCTATGGCTCACATTTTTTTTATGGCAGCATTCTTTCCATCACCCTTCCCTCTGTCAAGCATAATAATTTAGGCCAATTGGTTTTTTTTTACCTGAGTCATTAATCCATGACATTTATTTGCTTGGGGTGTTATTCATGCAAGGCTAGCCCGCAGGCTATTGATTCAATAGCAAATCTGCATCTGAACGACGGTCCCGGCACGCTCATCTCATCCCCGGATGAAACATTCTGGACAGGCACTGAATTCACTCAATATTGTGGGCCACTAGAGTGGCTGCAAAATACGATCAGATCGAGGTAGATAGTAGTTTTCGTAGTCGAGAGAGAGCACCAGATGGCGTGAGCGACCGATGATCTCACTACGCGGCACGAAACCGATCACCCGAGAATCGGCACTGTTGTTCCGATTGTCACCCAATACCAAGTAGTGATCAGGCGGCACCCTTACCGCAGCAAAACTGGAGAGCATGGTATTGCCCCCCATCCATCTTACCCGATATTCGACACCTAAGAGATTTTCGATCTTGTCATTCGTTCCAATGGTGGTTGGTCCATCACTGTAGCCAAGCTTGATACCATTGATCCAGAGATGATTGTCGCGCATCGCCACAACATCTCCCGGCAGGCCAATAACCCGCTTGACCAGGCGCTTGTCGGCAACCTCCGAGTCGAAAATAACGATATCCCCTCTCACAGGATCTCCCCGCTTCAGCAACGAGACATGAGTAAAGGGCAGGTGCAGATCATAGGCCATTTTGTTGACCAGGATCCGGTCCCCCTCCAGGATGGTCGGTTTCATCGAGCCGGTAGGGACTGTATTCCAATCGGCGACTGTACTACGAAACAGCACCATCAAACAGACAAATAGTAAGAAAGATCTATTCTCTTTCCAGAGCGAGTGGAACCGATGCCTCATTGATACCTCCTAATCAGGGTTTTCCCCTATCTACGACCCCAATACATCGCCTTGAGTTCAAACCCGTTTCACTCGGCCCGCCTGATCCCAAACCCTTGGCGGCACGTTTGATATTTCATTTCGCCCCCCCAGCGAGGAAGGCGGTAAAGCTATGTTTGCGGTGATAATCTTCGTGATGGAAGTGGTCAAGCACTTATATACAATAAATAAACACCTCTTTTTTTATTTCTTTGTCTCAGTTCAAAAAAATTCTCCCCTGCAGATGATATTCATTCATACACAGGGGTGAACTAACCGGTCTGGTAGCGATAAAATTCTAACTAATGCTATATATTTGCAATGACCTATTCTTCGTTTTCCAACTGTATGACAATCTCACCTTCATAGAGCTGCCCCTGCTCGATCTGCGTTGATACACCGTCAACTGTCATCACTACTGTTTTCCCCCTTGATCCGATAATAGCGCCATCCTCTACCATCAAGCTACTGATGTAGCTTTCTCCGGTTACCTTCCAGGTGGCGCCATCCGTCAGGTTGACAGAGAGGGTACTGTTTCCGTTTCTGTGGTTTCTATTTTCCACATGTCCAAGATAGTAATAATCGTCAATAGTGAAGTAGGTATTCTGATAACCGTTTTCATCAACATGCCTGGTTTCCGTCAAAGAGATGGCCCCTTTAAGGACCGCGCCTTCACCGATGTTGACCTCGAGTGCATCCCCAAGCTGCGTGTAGTAACCGGTGCCGTTGAATACATTACCTTTATAGTGGCCGTTGGTCAGACTCAAGGTGACAGAATT
>JASFJX010000268.1:0-5641 GCA_050119385.1 Candidatus Thiodiazotropha sp.
CATCCATGCTGGTATGGACATCAAGCAGGCCAACGGAGCCCTCTGCTTCCTGGAAATCGCTCAAGAGATCGCCACCAGCCATCATGAACGTTGGGATGGCAAGGGTTACCCGGACCGGCTGGCTGGAGAGGAAATCCCGCTGGCGGCCCGCCTCATGTCGGTCGCCGATGTGTTCGATGCCCTCATTCACAACCGGGTCTACAAGCCGGCAATGCCGACAGCCGATGCCATTGCCTATATCCGGCAGCGTGGCGGAAGCCAATTCGACCCGGTCATTGTGGAAGCCTTCATGCAGGTCAAAGATCAGATTGTCGAGATATCCCGCCAGTATGGGGAGTCAATACCTGCTCCGCAGATAAGCAGGGAGGAGGCATGAGCAGGCCCTTGCGTATTCTGATGTTGGAAGACCAACTCGCCGATGCGGAATTGAACGAGCATGCCCTGAAGAAAGGCGGTCTGAGTTTCGAATCCCGACAGGTGCAGACCAAACCAGCCTTGCTCGATGCGCTGCATCGTTTTCAGCCGGACCTGATGCTCGCCAACCCCGAACTACCCGGCTTTGAAGGTTTGCAGGTCTTGATGACAGTGCGCGAACTCCTCCCCGATCTGCCTGTTCTGTTCGTCACCCAATCCGTCGGCACGGAAAAGGCTGTACAGTTAATGCATCAGGGGGCCAACGACCTCATCCTGAAGGATCACCTGCCAGACCTTCCCAAGGCTGTGCTGCAGGCTCTGGATAAAACGGAGCATATGCAGGAGATGCGTGATAATCAGGAGCACCTTCGATGGTACGAACGGATAATCGACAACACCCATGACATGATGTCTATCATGGATTGCAATTACACCTATCGTATCGTCAACGAGGCTTGTGCGAAAAAACACAACAGGCCGAAGAGTGCCATGATTGGCCATGGGGTAGCGGAAGTGCTGGGCCAGGAGGTTTTTCATGAAATCATCAAACCCAACCTCGACCGCTGCCTGAATGGCGAGGATGTGCAATTCCAGAACGCTTTTGATCTGGCGGATGGCCTGCGTTACCTGGATGTACGTCTCACCCCTTACTATGAAGCGAACGGCAGACAGTCAGGGGCAGTGGTCAGCTGCCGTGATGTCACCTTCATGTACAAAGCGGAAATCCTGCTGGAGCTTCAGGCCAAGCGCTCCGAGGCTCTGTTGCGGCTGTCGCAAATCGACGATGACATGGATGAGGCTGAATACATGCGACAGGGCCTGGAACTGACTGAAAATCTCACCGGCAGCCCCATAGCCTTTATCTATTCTGTCAACGAAGACCAGCAGACCATCGAGCTGATTATCTGTTCCCACCGCACCCTGAATAATGATTGCCAGCGGCTCTTTGATAAGCGCTACACCTTGAAGGATGCCGGCATATGGACGCATGCCCTGGGCCAAAAAAAGGCCGTGGTAGTCAACGACTATGCCGGATATGCGCATAAACAGGGATTACCGGCAGGCGATGCGTTGTTGCATCGAATGATAGCCCTGCCGGTGATCGAGAACGACAAGGTGGTAATGCTCGTGGGGGTTGGCAACAAAACCGATGACTACTCGGAATTGGATGTAGAAAGCGTCAAGCTCATCGCCAACGAGATCTGGCGCATTGCACAACGCCGCCGGTCATCCAACCGCCTCGCCTTGGTCAGCAGGTTGCTGGCCCGTTCCCTCAACGAAATCTACATCTTCGACAGCAAAACCCTGCGTTTCATCGAAGTGAACCAGGGGGCAAGCAAAAACCTGGGCTACTCCATGCATGAGCTTGAGTGTATGACGCCTCCGGATCTGGCTACCGAGTATACCCATGAGGCTTATCAGGCCCTGCTTAACCCTCTGCGGGAAGGGAACAAAAGAAAAATCGTCTTCACCACCCGGCACCGGCGTAAGAACGGCAGCACCTACCCGGTGGAGAGCCATCTTCAGTTGATTGACGAAAACCCGCCGGTGTTCCTCTCGATGATCATGGATATCAGTGAACGGGAACAGATAGAGGCGGAGCGCCTGAAGCTGGCCCAGGCCGTGGAACAGAGTCCGGAAAGTATCGTCATTACCAATCTGGAGGCCGAAATTGAATACGTCAACCAGGCATTTCTCCACATCTCCGGTTACAGCCGCCAGGAGGTCATAGGTCAAAATCCGCGCTTCCTCAAATCAGGACAGACAAACCCCGAGACTTATATAGAGATGTGGGATGCCCTGACCCGGGGCCGTCCCTGGCAGGGAGAGTTGTGGAACAGAAAAAAAGACGGATCCGAATTCATCGAGATGGCGCACATCGCTCCGATAAAATCCCCTGCGGGCGATATCACCCATTACCTGGCCGTGAAAGAGGACATCACGGAAAAGAAACGCCTGGCAGAAGAACTGGACGCCCACCGCCAGCACCTGGAAGCACTGGTGGAATCCCGTACCAGTGAACTGGTGACCGCCCGTTATGAAGCGGAACGCCTGGCCCAGGTGAAGAGCGAATTTCTCGCCAATATGAGTCATGAAATCCGCACCCCATTGAATGCGATTCTGGGTTTCTCACAGATTGGCATGCGCGACAACATTGGCCGTAAGGCACGGGAGACTTTTGCCCGCATTCTCGAATCGAGCCAATTGCTGCAGGGCATAGTGGACGAGATCCTGGATTATTCCAAGATGGAAGCGGGAAAACTGACCATTGAGAAGGGCAGTATACGCCTGCGTGCTCTGGTGGATAACAGCTTGGACCTGGTACGCCACAAGTTGGAAGATAAAGGATTGACAATGCAGGTCAGGTTGGCGGCCGACCTGCCTGCCAGCTGTAGTGGCGACAGCCTGCGCCTGTCCCAGGTATTGATGAATCTGTTATCCAACGCGGTGAAATTTACCGAAAACGGCGGTGTGACACTTAGCGCCAGCCGTGACCGCGACCAGCTTGTGCTGCAGGTTGAGGACACCGGCATCGGCATGGCACCGGATCAAGTCAAACGCCTGTTCGAACCCTTCGAGCAGGCGGATGGCTCAATCACCCGGAAATATGGAGGCACAGGACTTGGTCTGACCATCACCAAACGCCTGATCGAGATGATGGACGGGAGCATTGAAGTAGCGAGCAAACCAGGACAGGGCAGCAGCTTCATGGTGCGTGTTCCTCTGCTCGATGCCAGGGGTTTGGCATCAGAGGATATGGATAAGGGTATGGCCGAATCCATGCCGAAGCAGAGTGAGCGACTGGCGGGCCTATCCATCCTGGTGGCCGAGGACAATGAGATTAACCGTCTGATGTTGGAAGATATGCTGAGCGCCGAAGGCTGTCGTCTTGAGCAGGTGGAAAACGGGGAAGAAGCGGTAGAACGGGTACGCCAAATGGGCTCGGTCCTCGACCTGGTGTTGATGGACATTCAGATGCCGGTCATGGACGGCTACCAGGCTACCCGGGAGATCCGTCAACTAGTACCCGACTTACCGGTGATCGGACTCACCGCTCATGCCCTGGCAGAGGAAAAGGAAAAGTGCCTGGCCGCGGGGATGGTGGAACATGTGGCCAAACCCGTTGTGTTGGAGTCGCTGTTGAAAGCCATTCTTAGACATCGGCGACCTGACAACGCAGTTGTTGATGACACCGCAGACATAGCGCTTACCAAGCATCCATTGCCGCCCCGATCTCTTGTTGACCTGATCAACTGGCCGGAACTGGAACGTCAATATGAGGATCGGCAAGCCTTCCTGGTACGCCTGCTGTCCACCATGCTGCAAAGCTGTGCAGCTAAGCCGGCAAGGCTGCGTGAACTGATGGCACTTGGGGATTTTGTCGAATTATCCCGGGAAGCCCACAGTCTCAAGGGCATGGCTTCAGCCGTGATGCCGGACTCACTGCGGCAGCTGGCCGTGCTTACGGAACAGCAAGCCAGACAGGAAGACGAACAGGCAAAGTCAAGCGCCCTGCAGCTGGCGGCTGGCGTAGAGGAATTGATGAAGGAAATCCGCAGCCACCTGCCGTCGATGGAAACCGCAGCTGGTGCGGACATCGAATCATCCGTCGAAAAAGAGGAGCTGGAATCTATAATCAAGGAATTGTTGGAGCTGCTGGCACAGGACGACACCCTTGCCATCGAACGTCACAGCAAATACCGCTACCAGCTGCGTACCGCCCTGGGAGCGCAAGCGGAGCAACTCAGTCGGCAGATCGAGGGATTCGATTTCGAAAACGCCATGACTACCCTGCAGCAACTGACAACATCTCATGCAAGGATTGCTCGTCATGAAGACTCCAGCCTCTGAGGCACAAGATCGCGCCACCATTCTCATTGTCGATGACGAAGCGACCAACCTGATTGTACTGAGCGAGATATTGCAGGAGTATTACCGGGTACGTGCGACCCGCTCCGGGGAGAAGGCGCTGGAGATCACATCCGCTTCGCCTCCCCCGGATCTGTTACTGCTGGACATCATGATGCCCGGCATGGATGGCCTCCAGGTGTTGCAACAGTTGCGCGGCAATCCCGCCACCCAAGAAATCCCGGTGATCTTCGTCACGGCCCTTGGCGCCGAAGACTTCGAACTGCGGGGGCTGGACATGGGTGCGGTTGACTATGTCGTTAAACCCATCAAGCCGTCGCTGCTGCTGGCCAGGGTGCGAACTCAGCTGGCGCTCAAACAGGCCCGGGACCAGCTGGCGTTGCAGAACCAGGATCTTGAGGCCGAGGTTCAGCGGCGGCAGAAGGAAAACGAACAGATCCAGCTGCAACTACTGCAGGCGGACAAGATGGCCGCGATCGGGCAATTGGCTGCCGGCGTGGCCCATGAAATCAATACTCCCGTGGGTTATGTCTATTCCAACCTGAACACCCTGACCAGTTACCTGAAAGAGGTTACTGAGATCCTCAGCGCCTATCGCGCATTGGACCATTCCGCGCTGGATAAAATACCGGGTATTTCAGAAATCCAACGCCTCGAACAGCAGACCGACCCGGATTATCTGCTTCAGGATGCCGATCAGCTGCTGGCCGAATCCCAGCAGGGGTTAGAGCGGGTAAGCACCATCGTACAGGATCTCAAGTTTTTCTCCCGTAAGTCCGACAAAAAATGGGAATGGGCGGACCTGCATCAGGGCCTGGATGCCACGCTCGGCATCGTTTGGAACCAGCTGAAATACCATTGTGAACTGCACAAAGAATACGCTGAGATTCCCCAGATCCGTTGTCTACCTTCCCAACTCAACCAGGTATTCCTCAACCTGCTGGTGAATGCCGCCCAGGCAATCGAAGGCCAGGGACATATTCATTTACGAACCGGCAGTGATGAGCAATGGGTATGGGTTGAAGTACAGGATAGTGGTGTTGGCATAGCTGCGGAGCACGTGAAGCGGTTGTTCGAACCCTTCTTTACCACCAAGCCTCCTGGAAAAGGCACCGGCCTGGGGTTGTCACTATCCCATGGTATTGTCGAACGCCACAGTGGCCGCATCGAGGTGCGGAGCGAACCGGGCCAGGGGTCGACATTCCGGGTGGTCTTGCCAATCCAGCCGCCGCAGGAGAATACTAGTGTGGTGTAACGTATAAATGGCACATATCAGCGCGACGGGAAGCCGTTAGCTGCAAGGCGCGTCTCGCAGGGAATGGCATGCCCTTTACAAGAGACGCAACGCCGCAGATGA
>JASFJX010000269.1:0-5619 GCA_050119385.1 Candidatus Thiodiazotropha sp.
CATGGACCTGTGGCGGCTCAGCCTGATATCGATATCTCATCGGATGTTGCCGACAAAGGGGCGTTCCAACTGAAAAGCGTACTCGTCGAGTTTTGGCAGGGATTCAAATCGATGATGGTGATTCGTCATCATGATCGTCCTGTAAGCGCCATGCTGCCTCCAGAGCATCGCTACTTTCTAATGCAGAATCTAAGCCTCAAAATCGAGAATGCGAAAGCAGCGATGATGGGACGAAATCAGACCCTCTATACAGACAACCTGAACAGTGCGGTTGAGTGGATCGATCGCTATTTCCAGGCCTCGGCACCGGAGGTGGTCGGTTTCAAGTCGCAATTGGAGGGGTTGGCAGCAAGGGAGATCGCGCCTGAAATGCCGGACATCTCAGGTTCTTTACGTGCGTTGCAGAAGAGACGTAAAAGCATCAATCGGGAGAACCTCCGGTGAGAACACTGATCGCAGCTTTCCTTGCCCTGTTCGCCGCGGTAGCGATCACCCTGTTGGTAAAGCAGGATAACGGCTACATCCTGATCGGTTATGGCAATTGGACCGTCGAAGGCAGCCTGGCACTGTTTTGCCTGGCGATCCTTGCGTTGTTTCTACTTGCCTATATCGCAATCAGGACGGTTTCACGGATCTGGCACATGCCTGAACGTATGGCCGAGTGGCGGCGCAAACGCCGTAGACTCAAGGCGAGGCAGGCCCTGACCCGTGGACTGTTGGAGCTTGCCGAAGGGCGCTGGAAGGTGGCGGAGAGGCACCTGACACACAATGCTGCCCAATCGGAGACCCCCCTGCTCAACTATCTGGCGGCTGCACGCGCTGCGCAACTTCAGGGTGCGCATACCCGGCGGGATGACTATCTCCACCTGGCCCATGAGAGCATGGCCTCAGCCGATGTGGCTGTGGGTTTGACTCAGGCGGAGTTGCAGTTGGCGCATCAGCAGTATGAGCAGGCGCTGGCAACCTTGATGCATGTGCGCTCCCTGTCACCAAAGCACACTTATGTGCTGACCCTGTTAAAGAAACTCTATGAAAATCTGGGTGAGTGGAAAAAGCTCGAAGAGATGATGCCGGAGCTGAAGCGGCGCAAGGTGATCAACGAATCCGACTATCTGGCGCTTGAGAGTCGTGTCTATCTTGAGCGTCTGAAGCAGGAGTCCTCGACCCTGGATAGTCTGCTTGATTATTGGCAAAGCATTCCCAGAGGGATCAGGCAACAGCAGGTGATATTGATTCAATATTGCAAGTACATGATGAACCTGGATGCGGGTTCCAGGATTGAACCCCTGATAGAAAGCGCATTACTGCGGGAGTGGAACAGCGAACTGATCGCCCTCTATGGACATATCGAACTTGCCGATCCCTCTCGCCAGTTAGGGGTAGCGGAAGGCTGGCTGCAAAATCATCAGGATGATCCGGTGCTGCTATTGACGCTGGCAAGACTCTCTTTGCACAACAAACTGTGGGGGAAGGCGCGCAGCTATCTGGAGGCCAGTATCGGCATCTCGCCTTCTGCCGAGTCCTACCAGCAACTTGGTTTGTTGTTGGAGCGTATGGGTGATGATGAAGCGGCGTTACGCTGTTATCGCGCCGGACTGGCTTTGGAGTACGCTGAGCCGCAGCGAACCCTGCCTCCTATCGGTAGGCGAGCGGTATTGAACAATAAATCGGTGGTTGACGAAACCCCTTTCAGTGAACCTGTGAATTCTTCCGTGAGACCCTGACTATCCTTAAGAGGCTTTCCATGTCTATGATGTCTACGACATCACAGGGTGGGTTCTCGCCCGTGCTGCTGCCGATAATGCTCAATATACCATTGCGGCAAATTCACCTGATGATCATAGAGAAACTCCGCGATCTTTCGCACATCCTCCCTTGGATAACCGAGCTTCGGCATAATGCCGAACCGCAGCACCGCGCCTGGCATCAATGCATCCTTGGGGTCCGGCTTATCCACCCAGTCTACAATTCGCTTGACGAAGGCTTCACGCTCGGGATAAACGTTTCTGACATGGTTGATCACGCCAAAAACCGGCGGTGCGATTTTCGGAGGCCCTTGAATTTGGTGACAGGCGATGCAGTATTTTTCGAACAGGGCCTGGCCCTCTTTCGCAACCGATGGTATTACAAAAAAAACAAGTAAAGCACCAACAAGGCATCTGGAAGGTTTCATCACGGTCCCCACAGGATTAGCAAGATAAACCAGTATATTCCAGTTTCAACTTCATACCTCAGCGCAATCGATGCATCGTGTTATCGTAGGATCGGCATTGAGTCGGCGAGCATCGATCGCCTTTTTACAGATAAAGCAGTAGCCATAATCACCCGACTCGATACGTCGTAGGGCGCCCTCTATTCTCGATAGCTGCTGTTGACGTCTTCTAGCTGTTTCCTGCGCCATCTGTTGGGCCTGCAGGGCATCCATGCGGCTGAGGCGTCCGACCCGGCTTTGATCCAGTTCAACGGTTTCACCCGCTGCTTGTGATGTCTCATCGACGTTCTGCAGCTCCGCTTGTAGAGACAATAATCTTTCCCTGATCGAGCGTATTTCATCTGTAGTCATCATGATGTTACTACTGGCGTCTGCTTTTTTGTGTGAACAATTATCCGATAACTGGTCCTGTCTTTCCTGCGCAAGTGCAACTTTGCCCAGATCTAACCGACAAAAAACCGGATAGGAGTTTCTTTGTCTGAGCAACCGGGTGAAATCGCGCTAGGTCCCGGTCTTTTGCTTAGCTGCGGCCGCCCCATATTCAAATGAGTCTGAATAGAGTTCTTCAGCGGCCAGGCCATGACTGAGAAAGGCCTCTTTGCCGGCTTCGATCATCGGTGGTGGACCGCTCATATAGACCTCATGGCTGCTCAGGTCGGGGTGGTCCGCGATAACCGCCTCGTGCACCCAGCCGGTTCTGCCAGACCAGTCGTCGTCGGGTTCCGAGAGCACGGGTGTGTAGGTGAAATTGGCGTGTTTGGCTGCCCATTGTTCAGGCAGTTCCGGCAGATAGAGATCACTCCTGGATCGTACCCCCCAATAGAGATGCATCGGGCGTTGAATACCGATCTGGAAGGCGTGTTCGATAATTCCTTTGAGGGGCGCGAAGCCTGTGCCGCCCCCTATCAGGATAATCGGTTTGGTCGACTCTTCCCGCAGATAGTAGCTGCCGAGGGGGGCCTCGATACGCATGATGGTCTTTTCCTGCGTACCGTTGAAGAGTGTGTCGGTGAACAGACCACCGTTGACATGGCGGATATGCAATTCGATAAAATCGTCGTCATGGGGGGCGTTGGCGATAGAGAAGGCCCGTCTGGAACCGTCCTGGAGAATAAAATTAAGATATTGACCGGCCAGGAACTGCAGGCGTTCTTCCTCGGGAAGCTTCAGGTAGAGCCTGATGACATCTTCATTGAGCCGTTCTATACGGTCGATCTTACAGGGCATGGTCCGGATCGGGATATCCTGTGACTGCGCAACCTCTCTAACTGAGATAGTGAGGTCTGATACAGGGGCTGCCTGACAGATATAGCATTCGCCACTAGCCTCATCGGCCATCACCGGTGGCTTGCCGTTGGGGTAGTCGACCTGGCCCTTGGTAAGGGTTGCCAGACAGTCTCCACAAAAGCCGTTACGGCATCCGTAGGGAAGATTGATGCCCTGCCTGATGGCGGCATCGAGTATGGATTCGTCTGATTCGACTGTAAATTCATGGCCACTTGGCTCAACCTGGACTTTAAAACTCATGGGGCAGCTTCTCGTTAATGAGTCGATACAATCGTAGATTATCCTCAATCGATCTACTCTAAAAGATTGGATTGGAGCAGAATTCTCTCCTATTTTTGTCAGGAATTAAACCGGGAGTCCTTTGGGTTATGGGTGTGACTATAGTTGGTTGTGGCGATATTGGTACCAGGGTGGCACTGGCATATGCAGCGGAGGGGGGTGATGTCACCGGCTTTGTCCGTACCCGACAGAGTGTTGAGCGGCTTCAACAAGCGGGTATCGACGCGGTTAGGCTCGATCTTGATCAGCCCGTGATAGCAACAGACAAGCTCGACAAACAATTGCTGTTCTATTTTGCCCCGCCACCGCTTCGGGGTGAGGTGGATAGCCGGGTTGGTCACTTCATCGCACAGTTACAGGAGGGATCTCTACCGCAAAGGGTGGTCTATCTGAGCACCACCGGCGTGTATGGTGATTGTCAGGGGGAGTGGGTGGATGAAACTCGCCCGCCGGCTCCGGTCGCGGATCGGGCGAAGCGACGTCTCGATGCCGAGCAACGCTGGCTTGCCTGGAGTGAACGAAGTGGGCGGGCTGTAGTGATTATCAGGGTGGCGGGTATCTATGGACCGGGGAAGCTGCCGGTGGAGCGATTGCGCAGCGCTCAACCCATGGTGGCCGAGGCGGATGCGCCGATTACCAACCATATACATAGCCTGGATCTGGTGAAGATAGCGCGGATTGTCATGCAACGAGGCATTTCAGGGGAGGTTTACAATGTCTGCGATGGGTCTCCAGAGCCGATGACCCGTTATTTCAACCAGGTGGCGGATTTCCTTGGGCTGCCGCGGCCACCCGTGATCTCCCTGGAGGAGGCACAGCAAAGGCTCTCGCCGGGGATGCTCTCTTATTTGAAGGAATCGCGCAGGTTGAGTAATCGCAAGTTGCTTGAAGAGCTGGGAGTTGAGTTGGATTATCCGGATCTGCAGAAAGGTTTACCGGCTTGTCTATAGAAAAATCTGTTTTCGTTTAGGGACAAGGAAATCGATCTTATCCTTGTGCTGATTGGACTCACGCGGCATCCCTGCCGCAACTGAGAAAGATGATCCTCAACCGCCTATATCTTCAGCCATTTGAATAAAGGATCCCAAAGAATCACATCCTTATAGACCAGTGAGGGGGCCAGCTCGAAGATGGCCAATCCCTTTTCTGCGGAACGGATATAGTTCTGGCTCTCCCGCAGATGGGTGATGAAGGGAACCTCGAGATGGCCCAAGTAGGTCTCCAGGTCGTGATAGATGCGTGTCTGTTCCTTGGCCCGATTGGCGACAATACCGATGCGTGTCTGATTTTTTGATACCCTTCCGCTGGATAAGAGTTCCGTGAGGAAACGGCTGCAGGCGCGCATATCGATGGGGGATGGAAGTACGGGGAGGATCAAGGTGTCGACTCGAAGCAGCATTTTGTTGATCGATTTTCCATGCACACCCGCCGGCGCATCCATGATCAGCAGGTCTGTCCCTTTGGCGGGCCTGACCGGCTCGTTCACAGCATTGATGGCTTGGATATCCGGTATGCCTTCATAATCTTTTCTCGCCTCCAGCCAGTCGATAGATGACTGCTGTGGGTCAAAGTCTGCCAAAGCAACATTTTTGCCTTCATCGGCATACCAAGTCGCCAAATTGGTAGCGACTGTGGTCTTACCACACCCCCCCTTGGCGTTCATCAACATAATTGTGCGCATTATAATTCCTTGTCCTCTTTGTTAATTTAATCTTAACAGGCCCTAGTGTGGTGTAACGAATAAATGGCACATATCAGCGTGACGAGAAGCCGTTAGCTGCAAGGCGCGTCGCGCAGGGAATGGCATGCCCTTTACAAGCGACGCAACGCCGCAGATGACG
>JASFJX010000270.1:0-5613 GCA_050119385.1 Candidatus Thiodiazotropha sp.
CCGGCGCCGCCGACTACGATTTCTATCAATCCCTGCCGGCCCTCTCCCAGGGAAATGTGGCCCAGCAGATCTTCTGGTACACCGCCTTCACAGCTTCCATGGTGGCGCCTAAGTCCGAGGGCAACAACACCGTGGACGATGCGGGCAATCCTCAATGGCGTATGGCGCCATCCCCCCATGGCCCCTATTGGGAGAAGGGCCAGAAGTTGGGCTATCAGGACGCAGGCTCCTGGACGCTTTTCAAGTCCACGCCGGTGGATCGTCGCAAGGCCGCCTGGCTGTATGCCCAATTCGTGGTCTCCAAGAGTGTGGACGTGAAAAAGTCCCATGTGGGTCTGACCTTCATCCGCGACTCCTCGATCCAGCATGCGTCCTTCACCGAGCGTGCGCCCAAGCTGGGCGGTCTGGTGGAGTTCTACCGCTCCCCCGACCGTGTGCTCTGGTCTCCCACCGGTGTGAACGTGCCCGACTATCCCAAGTTGGCCCAGCTCTGGTGGCAGAATATCGGTGACGTAAACTCAGGCGCCTTCACCCCCCAGGAGGCCATGGACCGACTCGCCAATGAGATGGATCAGGTCATGGCGCGTATGCAAAAGGCCGATGAAAAGGCCACAGTATACGGTGGCTGTGGTCCGCGGCTGAACGCTGAAAAGTCCGCTGACGACTGGTTGGGCAAGGGGGGTGCCAAGGCCAAACTGGCCAATGAAAAGCCCAAAGGCGAGACCATCGCCTACGATGAGCTGATCAAGCGCTGGTCCAAGCAATAGGCTCTGAAACGACCGGGCACAAGGAGGCGCCCGGCGTTGCATAAGGCAGGGATGGGTGTGGGTTGTTATCCTTGGCTTCCCCCGATTAAGAAATAGCCGTGGAATTGCTCCTAAGGATATAGTCCGGGAGCGGTCGCTCGGACATGAAACTCCGAGCGAGTCTACGCAGGCGCGCCTGTGGAGGGAATCGATACTGGGTGTGTTTTCGTTTGGCTCATGACAAAAGATTTTGTCTTTTCAAAAGTAACGATTAAGTGAGCCTACCATGGCCCTGTCATTAAAAAATATCAGTCTGCGCGTGGATGGCCAAATCCACATCTATGACACCACATTGGATTTGGCGCCATCGGGCTTCAATATCCTGTTGGGTACTACACTAGCCGGCAAGACCACCCTGATGCGGCTTATGGCTGGTCTGGTACAGCCCACCACCGGCGAGATCTGGTTCAACGGTAAGAACGTCACAGGCGTGCCTGTTCAGCAGCGCAACGTCTCCATGGTCTACCAGCAGTTTATCAACTACCCGAACCTGAACGTATTTGAAAACATTGCTTCGCCCTTGAAGTTGGCCGGTTTCAGCGCGGCGGAGATCAAAAAACGTGTCGAGTCGGTGTCCGAACTGCTACACCTGGACCAGTTTCTGGTGCGTAAGCCGGCAGAGCTTTCCGGTGGTCAGCAGCAACGTTGCGCCATGGCCCGGGCACTGGTCAAGGACTCCGATCTGGTATTGTTGGATGAACCCCTGGCCAACTTGGATTATAAGCTGCGTGAAGAACTGCGCGAGGAGCTTCCCAAGCTATTCGCCAGCCGCGAACGAACCGTTGTCTATGCCACCACTGAGCCCTCCGAGGCTATGTTGTTGGCAGGCCATACCGCAACCATGCACGAGGGCCGTATCACTCAGTTCGGACCTACTGCTGAGATCTACCGCAAGCCGGTTGACAAGCTTACCGCCGGGGTGTTTTCCGACCCGCCCATCAACACCATTCAGGTGACTAAAAAGGGCAACCATTTCAGTATTTCGGGCGGCACTGCCTGGGAAGCCCATGGCGCCTACCAGGGGTTGAGCGACGGTGTCTACGAGCTTGGCGTTCGTCCTCATCATGTCCTGCCTGTCAACGGCGGCACGGAGGGTGCTGTTGTGGATGGTATCGTGCATGTTGCCGAGATCTCCGGCTCTGAATCCATGGTGCACTTCGATCTGCAAGGAGCTTCCTGGGTCTCGCTGGCCCATGGGGTGCACAGTTTCGATGTGGGGCAGAGCGCCCGTTTCCAGATCGAGGTGGACCATTCCATGCTGTTTTCAACCCAGGGCGATCTGGTCGCCGCATTGGGCGATTGAGTCGGCGAGAGAGGTAAGGAGCGATGGCAAGAATCGAATTGAAAGGCCTGAGACACAGTTACATGCCAAATCCCGCCAGCGACGCAGACTATGCCCTGAAGCAATTGGATCTGGTCTGGGAGGACGGGGGCGCTTACGCCTTGCTGGGCCCCTCCGGCTGTGGCAAAACAACCCTGCTCAATATCATTTCCGGGCTGCTGAGTCCCTCCGAGGGCAGCATCATTTTCAACGGCGAGGTGGTCAACGACAAGCAGCCCGACCAGCGCCAGATCGCCCAGGTTTTCCAGTTTCCGGTGGTCTATGACACCATGACCGTGTATGACAACCTGGCCTTTCCGCTGCGCAATCGGGGCGTGCCGGAGGATCAGGTCGATCAACGCGTTCGGGCCATTGCTGAGATGACCGATCTGACCGAGATGCTTCAGCGCAAGGCAGCCGGTCTCACCGCCGACGGCAAGCAGAAAATCTCCCTGGGACGGGGATTGGTGCGCGAAGATGTCAATGTCATCATGTTCGATGAGCCGTTGACGGTGATCGACCCCCATCTCAAATGGAAGCTGCGCTCCAAGCTCAAGGAGCTGCACCAGCGGATCAAGATCACCATGATCTACGTAACCCATGATCAGGTCGAGGCCCTAACCTTCGCTGACAAGGTGGTGGTCATGCACGAGGGCTGGGTGGTACAACAGGGTACACCGGTGGAGCTGTTCGAACGTCCGCAACATACCTTTGTCGGTCATTTCATCGGCTCGCCCGGGATGAACCTCATGCCCTGTGAGCTGGCCGAGGGTGGCATCAGCCTGGCTGGACACAGGATTGCCCTGGACCGTGCCATCCCCGAGCCCAAGAGCGACGCCAAACTGGAATTGGGTGTGCGCCCGGAGTTTGTCACCTTCGCCGACCAGGGCCTGCCGGTGGAGATCCTTGGGGTACGGGATACGGGCCGCAACAAGATCGTCGAGACGAATTGCGCCGGCTTCAAACTACGGACTCTGCTACCCGAGGGCATACCCGTCCCCGAGGGCCAGGCGCATCTTCGCTTCGATCTCCCCCATACCCATCTCTACGCCGACGGTTGGATCGTCGAGTGAGGATAGCGCTATGAGTACTAAAACGACCAATCAAAAGGCCTGGTTCCTGGTGCTGCCGGTGGTGGTCCTGGTGGCTTTCAACGCGGTGATTCCGTTGATGACCGTGGTGAACTATTCCGTGCAGGAGACCTTTGGCGATAATCTGTTCTTCTTCGAGGGCATGAAGTGGTTCGAGCAGGTGCTCAATTCGGAACGCTTTCACGACTCCCTGATGCGCCAGTTACAGTTCACTTTCATTATTCTCGCCATTCAGGTCCCCTTAGGGGTGGCTATCGCCTTGGCCATGCCGCGCAAAGGTTTCTGGGCCTCGGTATGCCTGATCCTGATGGCCATGCCGTTGCTCATACCCTGGAATGTAGTGGGCGCCATGTGGAACATCTTCGCTTTGCCGGAAATCGGCATGCTGGGCAAGACCCTCAATGCCATGGGTTTCGACTACAATTTCACCCGTCAGCCCGGTTCCGCCTGGGCCACTTTGATCGCCATGGATGTATGGCACTGGACCTCCCTGGTTGTACTCCTGGCCTATGCAGGACTCTCCTCCATTCCAGATGCCTATTACCAGGCTGCGCGTATCGACGGCGCCAGTGCCTGGGCCGTGTTCCGTTACATTCAACTGCCCAAGCTCAAGCATGTGCTGACCATCGCGGTATTACTGCGTTTCATGGACAGTTTCAACATCTATACCGAACCCTTCGTGCTGACCGGCGGCGGTCCTGGAAACTCCACCACACTGCTCTCCCTGGACTTGGTCAAGATCGCCCTGGGTCAGTTTGACCTGGGCCCCGCGGCAGCCATGAGCCTGATCTACTTCCTGATCATTCTGTTGCTCTCGTGGATTTTCTACACCGTCATGACCGGGAGGGAGAACTAACATGTCTACCGAACGTTACAAATACAAATGGATCGTGCCGTTGCTCTACATCCTGTTCTTGATGCTGCCGATCTATTGGTTGCTGAACATGTCCTTCAAAACGACCAATGAGATCCTAGGCAGCTTCACCCTGTTTCCTCATGAGTTTACCTTTGATAACTATGTGACGATCCTGACCGATCCGACCTGGTACACCGGTTACATCAACTCGTTGGTCTATGTGTGTATCAACACGGTGATCTCCGTCGCCGTGGCGCTGCCCGCGGCCTACGCCTTTTCGCGCTACCGCTTCCTGGGCGACAAGCACCTCTTCTTCTGGTTACTGACTAACCGCATGGCTCCGGCGGCGGTATTCGCCCTGCCGTTCTTTCAGCTCTATTCCGCCATGGGCCTGTTCGATACCCACATCGCCGTGGCCCTGGCCCACTGCCTGTTCAACATACCCCTGGCGGTGTGGATTCTGGAGGGCTTCATGTCAGGGGTGCCAAAGGAATTGGACGAGACCGCTTATATAGACGGCTACCCTTTCTGGAAATTCTTCATCAAGATCTTCCTCCCCACCATCGCGGCGGGTATCGGTGTGGCGGCCTTTTTCTGCTTTATGTTCTCCTGGGTGGAGCTGTTGCTGGCCAAGACCCTGACCTCTGTGGAGGCCAAACCCATTGCCGCTGTCATGACCCGCACCGCCAGCTCATCCGGCTATGAGCTGGGCCTGCTGGCCGCCGCCGGTACCCTGACCATAGTGCCCGGGGCCTTTGTTATCTACTTCGTACGCAACTACATTGCCAAGGGCTTCGCCCTGGGGAGGGTCTGATCATGGGGCTCTCGTGGATGGCTTGGACCTGGCAGACCGCCGCCTTCTTCGGCATCATCGCCGCCTTGCTGGTGTTGATGACTGTGTTGGAAATCCGCAAACCCGGCGGCAACGCTCGCGACGGCATCCTGGGATTGCACACCACCCGCGGCGATCGATTGTTTATTTCATTGCTAAGCGCAGCCTATGTGCATATTCTCTGGCTATTCTTTTTCGGCATGCCGCTGACCGGCGCGGTCATCCTCTCGCTGGTCCTGGCAGGGCTGATCTGGAAGTGGGTATGAGCCAAGGGAGTGTTGATAAACCATGAGCAAATATATTATCGCCATAGACCAGGGTACGACCAGTTCCCGGGCGATCGTATTCGATGAAGACATTCGCATACTATCCACGGGGCAGCAGGAGTTCCAACAACACTTTCCAGATTCCGGTTGGGTGGAACACGAGCCCGAGGATATCTGGAACACCACCCTGGCCACGGTGCGTGAGGCCATGGCGCGGGCCCGGCTGTCGGCCCGGGATATCGCCGCCATCGGCATCACCAATCAACGCGAGACAACGCTGATTTGGGATCGCGAGACGGGCAAACCCATCCATCGCGCCATCGTCTGGCAGGACCGGCGAACGGCGCCGTTGTGTGAGAGACTCAAAGAGGATGGCCTGGAATCCACGGTCAGCGAGAAGAGCGGCCTGTTGCTCGATCCCTACTTCGCGGGGACCAAGAT
>JASFJX010000271.1:0-5612 GCA_050119385.1 Candidatus Thiodiazotropha sp.
CCCGCGTTGCAGTCCTTGTTAAGGGAGGGCCATTAACGGCGGACTGCGCCTTGTCTTGGGACATTTGTGGGCCTCTGATATGTGCCATTTATTCGTTACACCACACTAGGTTAGGGCTGGTGAAGCATTGGATTGCTACTATGGTACGAGTACCAGCTTACCTTGCATCCGTCCCTGTTCGATCAGTTTGTGGGCCTGAGCAGCCTGTTCCAGTGGTAATGATTCTCCGACATGGATCCGCAGAGATCCGCTGTCTATCATTTCTGAACAGTCACCTAGAATAGCGACCTGATTTGCCCTCGCTTGTGGAAGATGACGCAGCATCGGTGTCAGCATCAAGGTAAATCCAATCCTCAGATTCCGGTTGCGCGCCTCCTTCCAATCCACCGAAGGCCCCGGATCGAGCAGTGTAACCAGATCCCCATAGGGTGAGGTGGCTTCTATGGATGATTTGAACACCTCACCACCTACGGTATCGAGCACCACATCGGCGCCCGCGCCATCGGTCATACGCAGCACCTCACTCACAAACCCTTGATCTTTATAGATAATCGACTCATCAGCACCGAGGGAAGCAACAAATTCCTGCTTCTCCTTTGTACTCACTGTGGTCAATACGCGCGCACCCGCCTGTTTAGCCAATTGAATTGCCACATGCCCAACACCACCCGCCCCCGCATGCACCAACAAGGTCTTTTCTTCGTTAAGCCGTGCACGCCCGAACAGCGCCTCCCATGCGGTGATCAGCACCAGGGGAGCTGCTGCGGCATGATGAAAATCGACCGAGGCAGGTTTTCTGCAACATACCGATTCGTCGATCACGGCATATTCCGCATAATTCCCATGCATGCCACCAAGTCCGCCATCGCAGTACCATACCTCGTCTCCCGTACGGAACTGTGTCACCTCACTACCGGTCTCAACCACCACTCCTGCGCCGTCACAACCCAAAACCGCAGGGATTCCATCAGGTAATAAAAGACCTCTGGCACGCAACTTGGTATCAATCGGATTGACCCCCGACGCCTCAATACGCACCTTCACTTGCGTCGGCGAGCTTACCTCCGGTGTTTCTACTTCTTCCAGGCAGAAGACTTCAGGCCCCCCGATTTCTCTCATCACTACCGCTTTCATCTAACACCTCCGATTGATTAGGGAACCTCTGATTTAGTCAGAGATTCACGCGGCACAGTGTCAGTCCTGTTCCCGACACAAAATGGCATTTCCTACATCCCTGTAGGTCAGTTGCACCGATCGCCAGCCCAAAGCTACCATAGATCATCGCATCAATGTTCATGCCCTATCCTCACTCAAGGGCGCCATTAAGAGATAAAAGACCCAAGCAAACCATGAGACGAATACAACTGCAAGTATCCAGAAAAGCTTCTCAGCACCGTTGGTTTTTCGCGACTGCAGAATCAGCAATATGGGAAAGAACCATATAAACCCTGCTATCAAAAGGGCTGTAATACCAAGCCCAAGCATGGATGTCATAACAATTCCCTTTTGTCATTCAATTAATTTGTAGCCCAGGGTGTAAATCCGCAAGACCTAGCCCGCATGTTTCATCCGGCCCCTTAGAAATCAAAGTAACTTATTGTTGTTTCATGATATTTCTGGAATATTAGCGAAGTACAAAGTGTAACCAACCCAGGCTGAACAGGTCCTCGCACCCCTCTTGCCGCCCAGACGCGGTATTTACTCAATCATCTATAGCGGGCTAATGATTCAATTAAACATCACCTGAGCAATATTTTAACTTGATTTGCAACAGATAGTGTTAAATAAACACACCCTGCATAAAGCGTTACATCGAGGAGAAAAGGCATGTCGGAAGAAATCGGTAAGTTTACAATCCAACTAGAACAGGAAGAGGACTATGCATTTAGAGTCAAGTTCGATTTAAACAAGGCAGCAGATATCATCATGGACGAACCGCCTCCATTGGGCGAACGCAACGGACCCAATGCATCACGAATGTTGGCGGCAGCAGCTGCCAACTGCCTCAGTGCCAGCCTAATGTTCTGTCTTGCCAAAGAGGATGTACCCGCTAGAAACGTCCATACAGAAGTCACCTGCACCATGGTCAGAAACGAGAAGAAACGGCTCCGGGTAGGCCGGCTGGATGTGCGTATCACAGCAGGCGACGAGCTGCTCACTTCCAAGAAACTCAATCGCTGCATGACCCTATTCGAAGACTTCTGCGTCGTCACCGCCAGCCTTCGTGAAGGCATACCGGTTGGGGTCGAAGTCGTGAACAGCGCCGGCGATTTACTGCACAAAGCGGAGTAACACAATGGGCCGGGAGATTTTTCTGAAAACGTCACAGGACGAACCCTTCAACGCCTACCTCGCCGGTGATGAGTCAGCAACATCTGCGGTGATGATTCTGCATAAACCCGGCCGACGCATCGCCAGTTTCGGCTGCTCCTTTGGCGGCAAGGAGTCGATGCAGGCGAGCCTGCTGGAACCGAACAAGATCCAATGCCACAATCCTTGCCTACTGTCGCATGGAGGCCGCTGTGGAGCGCCTCAAACGACTTTCCGGGCCAGTCTTGGCCATCTATGCCCAACAGGAGCGTAATTGGCCGCAAAAGCAGGAAGATTTCGAAACAGCCATGAAGGCCGCAGGCAAGAAAACAGAATCGGTCGGATTCGACGCCGCCCATGGTTTTACAAATCCCACCAGTCCTCGCTATGACGAGGAGGCTGACAAGGCATCCTGGGCGAATATCGTCGACTTTCTACAGCGGTATTTAGGCGTGCCTTGATGTCATGGTTCGCCATCAGTCTAATCATTCATCCGCTACATATCGTCTTTATCTCCCACGCCCGCCTCCAATTCTTGAGGGCTTTTTCAAACTGAATGAGAAATTCCATCGTCTCATGCATCTCAGTCCAAACAAAAGCATGCACACTATCTTTAATGGTAAAGCCTTCAACCAGATTATTCTTATGCCCTTATCCTGCCTTAAAAAATATGGCATATGATTGATACTTTCATGAGATGCATCCAGACATCACAATATAACTAGTTTTTCACCTAGGTGAAACAGCCAGCTTCAGGCATTGCTGATTAGCCTGGCAAATAACATCAACGCGTTAGGCTCAATTGTATATTTATCTAATACCTGCCGAATCTTCGCTGCAGTCAGGGACAGCATAAATCTCTGCCGTTTTACTGCGCACTGCAAAATATCCTTCAAATTTCAAACTGATGTAATTTCGATTTTCTCTATGTGTTATCGCGCAAATAATACGAACTCATACGCAAATGTGATTAACATCTAATAACTTTGTAAATCAGAGTAAAGCTCAGTGATATTTAACAGATAGATCTGGAAAATGACTTAAGACAAAGTTTTTTTGCAAAGGCAATACAATGGTAAATATGCGATAAGTAAACAAGTAAGGACCCTCTGAGGAATTTGCAGATAGACTTCGGTGAACCCGTTTATCCGGAGCATGCAAAATTTCTGACTCAGCACACAATCATCGACCATCTATTTCCAGCAAAAATGCTTCTAGTTAGATTAGGCCCGATTACAAATCCCACCAGTGCGGATGTAGCGCCTTAACCCGAATATTTCATCCGGCCGCTTGGAAAGTAAATTAACAAGCGATTTTTAAAAGATATTTCTGGACTATTAGCTAAGTACAAAGTGTCACCGGCCAACGCTGAACGCGCCCTCGTACCGGTCTCACCGGCATGACGGGATCATAAAATCCCTACTCATAAGATATTAGCTTATCTGTTACTTAGTCTGCTTTATGTATTGAAAACAGCCCTAGATAAAGATACTACTAATAAATCTAATACTGTGAACACCTTTCAATAGGTCGGTAGTAATTACCATTCAAAGCCACATAGTTTTTTCTAACGATCCATAAAACTATATGCGTAAGGATACTGAAAAATAAATGTAACAAATAATTAATACTGCTATTAGTAACACCCAGTTATCACCATTTATCTATTATTTTTAACTAAAGTTAAACAGCCGGTTCATAAGCGTTACAAATTAATCTCAACACACTGCCACCTTTTTTTAATTAATAAACATCTTCATATCATTGCTTTAAATTTCAAGAAAATTTTAGAACAAAAAACAAATGTGATTAGCATCATATAAATTCGTAAATAGGCGTAAATCACAGTGACTATTTTCCACAAGAGCCGGACACTTACTTGCGCAAAGTTTATTAATAAACAATATACCGGAGAGGTAACATGCGGAACTTAATCAGACTATCCACGATTGCTCTAAGCATCAGCTTTGCTCTGTCACCTACCCTGGCTCAGGCCCAAGAGTCCACAGCTCAGAGTCAATTTCATTTTCAAATGCCGCCATATATGCAACAAGGACCGATTTTTGATTTCTGGGCGCACTATCCCATAGTCAATCCCGGCATGGACCACAACCAATCGCCTGGGCACAAGCCTTGCAATGATCATAAACCTGGCCATCACGACGACGAATGCTCCAGTGACGATACAGACATGGATGACGACACAGACACTGATGATGACACTTCTGACGATGTAACTCCGCCTGATGACGACGACTCCACCGACGAAGTCTCTCCACCTGATGACGACGACTCCACCGACGAAGTCTCTCCACCTGATGACGACGACTCCACCGACGAAGTCTCTCCACCTGATGACGACGACTCCACCGACGAAGTCTCTCCACCTGATGATGACGACTCCACTGACGAAGTCTCTCCGCCTGATGATGACGACTCCTCTGACGACGAAGCCCCCTCTGACGACGAAGAGACTACCGACGACGAAGAGACCTCTGATGAGGAAACTCCTCCTGATGATTTAACTCCTCCTGACGGCGAAACTCCTCCTGACGGCGAAACTCCTCCTGACGAGGAAGACTCATCTGACGAGGAAGACTCCTCTGACGATGAATCTTCTGACGATGAATCTTCTGACGACGGTGAGGCAATTGCCGGTACTTGGTCTTCGGGTGTCTGCGGGTACGGTACAGCAATGTACCTACTTGAGTCTGGCACCTTGAGCGAATCAGATGTCACTTATGAGGCCACCTCGACCGATGAAAGCGCTATCTGTGTGACCGGGTCAAGCGCTGAGCTAACACTGAACAACCCAGCTATCATCACATCCGGTGATACCACCTCGGACGAAGAAAGCAGCTTCTACGGCCTAAATGCCGCAGTGCTCAATTACGATGGCGGCGACATAACGATCAACGGCGGCACCATCGACACCACTGGTACCGGAGCTAACGCGGTATTTTCTTACGGCAATGGAATAGTCACGGTAAACGATATGACCATTGTGGCAACCAACGATTACGCCCACGGGCTCTTTACCGCGGGAGGAGGCACCATGATCGTGAACAATGTAAATGCCACCACCTATGGTACTGCCAGTTCGGTGGTTGGCACCGATCGCGGCAGTGGTACTATCGAGGTAAATGGCGGAAACTACACCGCCTCCGGTATGCGCTCGGCCGGTCTCTACTCCACCGGCATAATCACGGCGACCGATGCGACATTCACCACAACCAACGCTGAGGTCGTGGTAGTCGAGGGCAGCAATATCTTGACCTTGGAGAACGTCACACTGAACGCCA
>JASFJX010000272.1:0-5605 GCA_050119385.1 Candidatus Thiodiazotropha sp.
TATTACCGGTGATCCCCATAAACAACTCTTTAAAGTAAACTGCACGGTTACGGGGTTGGGAAAGAACACGATCGGGCAGGGCGGTAGTAGAAGAAAGGCCGAACAAGATGCTGCGTCGAAAATGTTGACGCTGTTAAAAGATGAGCAAAATTAATAATCATTGCGGGTATGCTGCGATCGTCGGCCGACCCAATGTCGGCAAATCGACGCTTCTGAATCGCCTATTGGGCTTCAGGCTGGCCATTACTTCACACAAAGCACAAACAACCCGCCACACAATACTGGGAATCAATACGCTTCCCAAAGGGCAGGTGATCTATGTGGATACGCCTGGAATTCATGAGCGAAGCGATAATGCCATGAACCGCTATCTCAACCGCACCGCAAGAACGGCCTTAGCGGATGTGGATCTGCTTGTCTTTGTGGTCGAGGCGCTGAATTGGACCCGTGAGGATGAAAAAGTGCTGGCCCTGGTCAAGCAAGTCGAAACACCAACCATACTTGCCGTCAACAAGGTCGATCGAGTCAAAAATAAAGAAAGACTTTTACCCTATCTCTCTAAGATCTCTTCTCGCCATCACTTCATTGAGATCGTCCCGGTATCCGCTAAAAACGGTAGGAACCTGGATACACTGCAAGAGCTGGTGCTCCAAGTATTACCGGAGGCAGAAAATTTCTATCCCGAGGACCAATTGACCGACAGACCTGAAAAGTTCTTCGCCGCTGAGATGATCCGGGAACAGATTACCAGGCGATATGCCAAGGAGTTGCCTTATGCGGTATCAGTGGAAATAGAGCGTTTTGAGGAACAGTCCGGGCTTTATCGAATCAATGCGATTATATGGGTTGAGAAAGCCGGACAGAAGGGGATCCTCATCGGTAAGGACGGCCTGACCCTCAAGGAAGTCGCTACGCAGGCGAGGAAGGCCATGCAGCAGTTCTTCGACTGTAAGGTGCACTTGGAACTCTGGGTGAAGGTAAAAAAGAGTTGGTCCAGCGATGAGGCGGCACTAGTACGTTTGGGATACGGTGAAAATCAGTAGAGTGTTGATGAATGAACTGAGTTTGGCATTTGTTTTACACCGAAGAGACTATCGCAATACCAGCCTGTTATTGGAGCTTTTTCTTGCCGGTCAGGGGAGGCTGCCGGCGATAGCCCGTGGAGTCAAATCCGCTCGTTCCACCCGTGCCCTTCTATTACAGCCCTTTGCCCCTTTGCGTGTTACTCTAACTGGCAGGGGAGAGGTTAAGAGCCTCACTCAAGTCGAGCCAGAAGGACGAGCATATCAACTGAAGGGCGAGACGATTTATTGTGGCATCTACCTGAATGAACTGTTAATGCGTCTTTTGCAGCGGGGAGACCCCTACCCGACACTCTTTGTGCATTATCAGAAAACACTCGCCAGACTTGCCTTTGAGGAATCCGCCAACCAGTGTTTACGCGAGTTCGAGGTTTCCTTGATAAGAGAGCTGGGGTATGGCTTATTGTTGGATCGCACAGCAGATACGAATGAGCCAATCAAACAGCAACAGATATATGAATATCAAATCGAGCATGGACCCGTTATCGCTTCTCCCGGGGCTACAGCTGGCGCTATTCATGGGCAGACTCTGATGAGTCTGCATCGCGGAGAACGAATGGATAAACAGGGCAGGTTGGAAGCAAAACAACTAATGCGCCGGGTTATCAACTACTACCTGGGGGATAAGCCCCTTAAGAGCAGGGAGCTCTTTCGATCCTTGAAGTAGATCAATAAAAGAGGTTCTAGCCGGAATGGCGTTTACTTAAGGGAGAGAAAAAACAAGTTGTTGCAGCTAAATTATATTTAACTGTAGAGTATTTTAATCTAATTTTTCATAGGCTCTAACTAGATGGACGAAAATGAGATTTTACTTGGTGTCAACATCGATCATGTAGCCACCCTGCGCCAGGCGCGTGGAACCCGTTATCCAGAGCCGGTGCAAGCTGCCTTGGTTGCAGAACAGGCGGGCGCTGATGTGATTACCCTGCATTTAAGGGAGGATCGCAGACACATCCAGGATAGAGATGTTGAGATCTTAAGTGACTTGCTGCAAACACGGATGAATCTTGAGATGGCCGCGACTTCGGAAATGGCTGCTATCGCAAAGCGTTTCAGTCCCCATGATTGTTGTTTAGTACCGGAAAAGCGCGAGGAGCTGACCACTGAGGGCGGCCTGGATGTGGCAGGTAACTTAGATTACATGATTGATTATTGTAGTGAGCTCAAAGATGCCGGAATCCGGGTATCACTCTTTATAGATGCCGATCCCAAGCAGCTTGAGGCGGCTAAGGAAACGGGTGCCCCTGTGGTTGAAATACATACAGGCCACTATGCTGAAGCAACATCAGATCGCGATAAGCGTTCCGAACTCGAGCGCATTATCAGCGCAGTGGAATATGGAAACAGTCTTGGATTGCGGGTGAATGCGGGGCACGGATTGGATTACCATAATGTTAAAGCCATAGTTGCCATCACTGGAATCAAAGAATTGAATATCGGGCACGCCATCATTTGTCGTGCACTTTTCTGTGGCTTGGATCAAGCGGTTAGAGAGATGAAGGGGCTATGTCGTGGTATGATTATCCCTAAATAATGACTAATCATGAGCCGGGTCTTGTTTCTACCGCATCAGGATCACATCATACCGGCGCATGCCGGAATATGCCATTGAAGCACAGCATTCACCCTGCGGGATTTGTATCCGGACCTGATCTGATGATGTGACTCCTTAGCTGCTGATGTAACTGACCAGTTGTTCAATCACAAATTGCTGTTCTTCAATAATCGCTTTTACCAGGTCGCCGATGGAGATGATGCCGACAAGTTCATCATCCTTCATTACCGGTAAATGGCGGACGCGCTTTTCTGTCATTATCGCCATACACTCCTCTGGGGTCTGATCAGGTTTTACCACGATCACCTGGCTGCTCATGATATCCTTGACCTGAGTCTCTTTGGAGGTGCGTCCTTTCAATATGACGTTGCGTGCATAATCGCGTTCGGTGAAAAGCCCAACTAGCATTTTATCCTGCATGACTATCAGGGATCCGATCCCCTTGTCGGCCATCAATTTCAAGGCCTCGAATACCGACGCACTGGGGGCGATGGTTTCGATCTCATAACCCTTGCGCTGTAACAGCTGATTGACAGTTTGCATGCCGATGTCTCCTGTGGTTTTTTCTCATTCTTGCTAGTGCATAGATACTTAATGGCCTGGTTAATATGACCTGGTTAATAACTCCATGCTGACTTGGATATTTCATAATAATAGATCATCCAACCACTGAAGAGGGAAATCAGAGCTGCGCTCAATTGATGATTCAGGGTAAAATCATGGCCATGAAATATAAAACCATTGAAGAATTTGTCGGTAATACACCATTGGTCAGGCTGCAGCGCCTGCCTGGTAAAACCAGTAATACCCTGCTGGTGAAACTGGAAGGCAACAACCCCGCCGGTTCGGTCAAGGACAGACCTGCAATCAGCATGATCAGTCATGCCGAGGCGCGTGGTCAGATCAGCCCCGGTGACACCTTGATCGAGGCCACCAGTGGAAACACAGGGATCGCGCTGGCGATGGCGGCAGCCATCAAAGGCTACCAATTGATTTTGGTGATGCCTGAGCATATGAGCCTGGAGCGGCGTGCCGTGATGAAGGCCTTCGGAGCTGAACTTCTGCTGACCCCCAAAGAAGGTAGTATGGAGGCCGCCATCGATAAGGCAAAAGAGCTGGAGGCATCAGGCAAGGGCTTGATTCTGGATCAATTCTCCAATCAGGATAATCCCCAAGCCCATATTGAAGGTACCGGACCGGAGATCTGGCGGGATACCAAGGGTGAGGTGACCCATTTTGTGAGTGCCATGGGCACCACGGGTACTATCATGGGAACCTCCACCTATCTCAAACAGCAGAATCCCCAAGTCGAAATCGTCGGTGTTCAGCCTATGGAGGGTTCGAATATACCCGGGATTCGTCGCTGGCCGGAGGCCTATTTACCAAAAATCTACGATGCCTCAAGGGTTGATCGAATAATCGATATCTCGCAAGCCGATGCAGAAGAGACAACCCGCCGGTTGGCGGCCAAAGAGGGGATATTTGCCGGTATCTCGTCCGGTGGCGCCGTCGCCGCCGCACTGAAGCTTTCCACCATGGTAGAGAATGCAGTTATAGTCTCCATCATTTGTGACAGGGGTGACCGTTACCTCTCCACTGACGTTTTTCCCGCAAACTGAAATGGGACGCAGACGCAGAAGAAAGCCGCTCCCCACGGAGCCGGTCGAAGTCGAGATTGAGTCCTTGACCCATGATGGAAAAGGTGTGGCCCATGTGGATGGCAAAGCGACATTCGTCTATGGATCACTACCGGGTGAGCGGGTACGTTTTGTCTATACCGGGCGTCGACGTAAATATGATGAGGGCAGGGTGGTCGAAGTCATCGACCCCTCAACTCAGCGAGTCGAACCAAGATGCAGTCAATTCGGCATCTGTGGCGGCTGTAGCCTGCAACATCAATTACCGCAAGCCCAGGTAGAGAGCAAGCAGCAGGCAATGCTGGATGCCTTGAAGCATATCGGCAAAGTGGTGCCCGACGAGATTCTCACGCCCCTGGTGGGTGAGTCAGTTTGGGGTTATCGTCGTAAGGCCCGATTGGGTGTGCGGTATGTGCCGAAGAAAGGTGGTACCCTGGTGGGCTTTCGCGAGAGAGGATCCTCTTTCGTCGCCGATATAGATCAATGCCATATTTTGCATGCCAGGGTCGGTGACCTGATACCGCAGCTTAGTGGCTTGATCGATCAGTTATCGATACACGATCAAATTCCCCAGATTGAAATGGCAATGGGTGACGAGGCCTGTATTCTGATCTTTCGCATGCTCTCGCCGCCTTCTGACGAAGACCTGATGAAGCTTGCGATATTCGGTCCTCAGCATGGTATTTCGATCTATATCCAGGAAGGTGGACCCGAAACGATTCGCCCCTTGGATTTTGAGCCAACAATCCTAAGCTATTCACTGCCCGAGTATAATCTCCAGCTCGATTTTCTACCCAATGACTTTACCCAGGTCAATACGGATATCAATCGGCAGATGGTAAAACGGGCGATCTCGCTGCTTGAATTACAGCCCGAGGACAGGGTACTGGATCTGTTTTGTGGCTTGGGTAACTTTACCCTGCCATTGGCGCGGAGTGCAGGGCATGTCACCGGGGTGGAAGGGGATAGCGGGTTGGTGGCCAGGGCCCGGGAGAATGCACTGCGTAACGGGATTGAAAATGTGGTGTTCTATACGGCTAATCTCTATGAGGCCTTGGATAACGAACCTTGGCTCATGCAGCGTTTCAACAAAGTATTGCTTGATCCACCCCGTAGCGGTGCGGTCGAGATACTCGAACATTTACCCAAACTGGGCGCTGAGCGGATTGTGTATGTCTCATGTTACCCGGGTACCTTGGCGCGAGATGCCGGGTTATTGGTACATCAACAGGGTTATCGTCTGCTAAGTGCCGGTGTTATGGATATGTTCCCACATACGGCTCATGTGGAATCCATTGCCCTATTCGAGAAATCATAATTTTGTTACAGGT
>JASFJX010000273.1:0-5589 GCA_050119385.1 Candidatus Thiodiazotropha sp.
TCATGTTTTGCGGGAATCCTATACCATCGTCTTCGATACTGAAGACGAGATAGTCATCGATCATCTCACCATAGATGACGATTCTACTCGAGGTGTATCGCAAACCATTGCCGATGAGATTATTGATCACTCCCCGAATCAGCCATTCGTCAAAATAGCCGGTTAAGGCCTCTTCACACTCATACCCGATGCTGATTCCTTTGGTGTCGGCAATGGTTTGATTGTCCACCACGATCTCTTCCAGGAACTCCTCCGCATTGATCTCTTCGATATTGGGAGTGAGTTGTCCATGGTCGATCTTGTAGAGCGAAAGCAAGGCAATTAAATTATTGTTGAGGCGTTTCGATTCATGTTGCAGGGATGCAAGTTTGGGATTGTTGCGAAACTCGTTTTCCAGGGCAAACTCATCGAGGGTATTGATTACCATGCCAAGAGAGTTTTTCATGTCGTGGATGATTGAGGCAAGAATATCCGAGAAGTTCATGACGTCTCTCTTGTTCCACTGGTTTGGATGGCTGTTTTGAGTCTGGTTTGAAGTTTTTTCAGGGTTGGATTATTAGGTTCGGCCTTCGCGACCCGATTAAGGTAGACATTGATTTCGTCAATGCTCTCGACAGAGAAGTTTTTTCGTTCCATATCCATCAGTAGCACCAGGGCAGTATTCAGATTGACGACCTTGTTGGCCGGCATACGTTCCGAGGTCTCCTTCAATAGGCTGATAGCCTCTTCCAACTTTCCTTTTCTGGCCAGTTCCACCCCTTTTTTGTTCAGCGATGCCACTTCGTCACGCATTGCATCGATCGATCCCAGGGCATCCTCTTGAATGTCCAGGGATGTCATGGTCTGTTTTATCTCATCGATAAGGCTGTCATCGGTGTGATTGTTAATCACCGCGGCCTTCAACAACTCAATGCTCTTCTCCTCCATATCAAGGGTTTTGTAGGTCTTAGCCAGTTCGATGGAACAATCCGTGGGACTGTTTTCATCCAGGTTTTCGTAGATTTCAGCAGCTCTTTCCAAGGCCGCCTTCGCCGCATCCGGTTTTCCCATGGCCTCTTGAATAACGCTCTCAGCGGTGGCCATGAAGAGATCGGCCTTTGGTTCCTTGTGAAATTCCCTTTTCATATCCTTCAATACCTTAAGACCTGTTTCTGCATTTTGGGTCTTGGCGCTAACCTTCGCCAGATTTGCGTAGTTGGAGGGGTGCTTATACACAGAGTGGCGACCATGGCTCACAGCCTTTGTGAAAGCTGACTCGGCTACTTTATCATCCTTGTTGAGTAATGCGACTTCGCCAAGCATTTGTTGCCTGAGGACAGCTTTCGGTGAGATCTCTGCTGCTTTTTGCAGGGTCTGTTGTGCTTCGGCCAGTTGATTCTGACTCTTATAACACTTTGCCAGCCAATCGTAAGCAGCGGTATAGTTGGGATATTGCTCGATCAGCTTTTCTAGCTGCGCTTGGGCGTCGGTGTAAGCCTTTTCCCGGTAGAGAATCTTGCCCAGGCCTAAACTGGCCCAGGGTAGCTCACGCACGGAGAGGATATCTTCATAGACCTTTCTCGCCTGTTCGGTTTTACCGGCGCTAAGGCATAGCTCTGCCTTTATTTTTTTCAACTCATTGCTGCCTGGTGGTTTATTCGCGATCTTCTCATCCAGGATTTTCACAGCCAGGGTATAGTCATGTTTTGCTACCGCCTGTTCAACGGGTAGAAGATCCTGTTTTTTGGCGATCAACTTTTCAAGTCGTGTCTTGAGAAGATCCTTGTTGAACGGCTTGGTCAGATAAGAGTCAGGTTCGTATTCCACCGCCCCCATCACCATGTCCCGGGTGTTCTCCGCGGTTATCATGACGAAGACGCTGCCCAAACCGATCAATTCTCGGTGTTTGGCCTCTTCAAGCACCTGCTGGCCATCCTTGCCCGGTCCAAGATTGTAATCGCACAGGACTACGTCGAAGCGCTGATTATCCATACAGTCTATGGCTTCAGCGCCATTTCTGGCGAGAGTGACATCCTTGACGCCAGAAGCCATGAGCATGTTCCTGATCATGCTTCGCATGTCGCCAAAGTCGTCGACTACTAAATAGGTTCTATTCTCAAGGGGGCCTGTTTTAAATAACAAATAATACTCCCGGTGCCAGCTCTCTATGTCTAAGGATGAGTGCCGTAATTCACCATGGTTGAGTTAAAAATGAATCCGTATTCAGATGGTTTCCACTCAATCTGTTTCGGCTATATTCAGGGATGCTGTAATCTTTATTATGGTGAACAACGTTTTTGATATATCTCGTTGAATACACGATATATTGGTCGGTTGTTTTTTCTAATATTCAACGAATTTATTATTTCGATAAAGTCATTTTTATCAAATAGTATCAAAAACATGGGGCACCCACAGAAAATATGGGCCAAAAATGTACTTAAGGGAATAGCAATACTGCAATTAGGTTAAAAAATGAGCAGAGTCGTATGTGGTTTGCCAACCCCAATGTCTCATCCGGGAACGCAATGATCCTGCCTGGATCGTCTTTGAGATGCGGATTTGCGATTGAGTCAATAGCCTAACCAATTGATTATTGGGCAAATATCGTAGCTGGGCGGCGAGACCGGTGCGAGGGAGCGTTAATATTTCCAAGCGACCGGGTGAAACATTCGGGTTGAATAAGATATGGTGAAAAAAGGCTGCCTTGAGGCAGCCTTTTTGACTAGGTAACAGGGTACTGTCATTTATTGACTGTCGTAAGTCCCAAGCTGACCCAATCCTGCATACCGCCACGATACCACTTCAGTTTGTAGGCAGGGTATCCCAGGTTGATCAGGGTTTTAATATTGGTTGATGATTGTGGGCACCAGCTGCCGTTACAGTACAGCACCAGGGTTTTGGCGTTGCGGAAGTCCAGGTTGCCGTCCACTTCCTGAACCCCAAGCTGATCGACCAATATGTCATGTAAACCTTCCGCTTCAGCAGCGACTTCGAAGGTGCCCTCGAGGTCTACGTTGATCTTGTTCCAGGGAATATTCACCGAACCCGGAATGGTGCCGCGGATAATCCAATCCGGAGTACGCGAATCGATGACCATAACCTTGCGGTCGCCGTCGCCGATTCGCTTCAGGTAGCCGAGGACCTCCAGTTCACCGACTGTCTCGACGCCAGGGGCAACCGACGCAGGTTGAATGCAGAAAGGGGGACAGTGACGGGCGACCTTGGCGAAACTACCCGGGATTTTTTCCTGCTTGTCGGATGAGCGGGAGATGAGGATTTTTTCACCCCCGTGGGTCACTTCCACAGACTGCAGACCGGGGGTTATCTGGTTTCCTTCGGCGGCCAGTTGGAGTGAGGTAGCTACGCCACTGACAAGTGTGGTAAGCATGAGTGCTTTGACAAACTTCATTATGTCTTCCTCCAGGCGTTAGCCGTTATTAGTAGTGTAGATAAGATGGCATTTTCAACTCTTTCTGGGACATCGCCTGTTCATAACCCAAGTGTCCCTGTTTGGCGGCCTTATTGGCAAGCTTGGCGGCTGCTACGAAGTCGCCCTTATCCAGCAGGGCCTTGGCTTTGCTGATCATATTACCGGTATCGCGCCATTCACCGCCAACACTGGCGGCCTGTTTTCTGGCCTCGTCCGCTGCAGTGATCAACTTTTTCACCTTTTCGGCGGAGGCCTCATCAGCCATGGATGCGGTTGCAAAACCGGTTCCTATTACCCAGGCCAGCAAGCTTGAAATGAGGATTGATTTTTTTTGCATCGTTTTACTCCGATTGCGTAAATCTTTTAGTCATGAGCTGTCAGAAGTTGTTATTTTCTGGCGCCGGGACCATTCAATGGCAGGCCGTTGCTCATATAGGTGAGGAAGTATTCGAGATTACGATACTCATCACCATGCGCCTCGAAAGGCTTTGCGCGAACCTGCTTGTTACAGCCGGTGAATCGGCGATGCAGTGTACCTACGGTGCCCCATTTGGAACGATAGACAGGGAAGTGGGTGGTGTGACCCTGTGCCGGACTGAGGGTTTCCGTACGCAGGATCATGCCCGCATTCTGCAAATGGCAATGAGCACAGGAGAAATTGAGCTGGCCGCGGCGTGTATAGTAGAACTTTTTACCCTCCTCATAGGCTTTAAGGGCGCGCGGATCATCACTGGGAATCTCTACATTGGTGATCTGGCCGCGTGACTCATAGGCGATGTAGGAGAGGATATTGTTAATGGGTCCCTTTTTGTATTTCATCGGCTTCTCGCCGTTTGTCTCGAGACAGTTGTTGAGGGCCAGGGGCAGGGTCATAACCATGCCTTTTTTCTTGTCCCAATGGGGATATTTGCCCGCAATGGCCGGTCCGTCCGGGAAGCAATCCTTGAAGCCTTTACCGTTGGCGAAAGGTTTTTCCCACATTGCCTGGCCTTCGTCGATGAATGGCTCGTAGGGAGGAAACTCTTCGATTGCCTCCCAGTTTTCACGTCCTACCGGATCGATGGCGTAAGCACCGTTGATATAGTCGCTGGTCTCCACATTCGGGAAACGCTTTTTGAAGAAGTCCTGGAAGGCCTTAAGATCTTCTTCCGGGGTCGTTGCCTGTGCTGCGGCGATAAAGCCGCAGGTAATAACCATCAAGGTTAATTGACGAAATAGTTGTTTCATGATCTTTCAATCCTCAAAGGAGTTGCTGTTGGGCACGCTGTTGCAGGAATGCTCAGAGTGTCCAGATATACTCGACGACTTTTTCTAGATCAGCTTCGGAGAGGATGCCGTGTTTACCGAATGGGGGCATGGCCGATTCGGAATTCTTGATGGTTGCATCCCAAATCTGCATACGCAGATCCTCCTTTGTAGGAAAGCGGGATTGCATCGCCACTAGGGCGGGTGCGATATTGCCCGGTGAAGGCGCGTCGATGATGTTATGGCAGGCAAGACAATTCCCTTGTTTTCTATCAAAGGCAATCTTCTTTCCCTCCTCGATTGCGTTGTCTCCGGCGGCGAAGATTATGGGGGAGAGCAGAAATTGACCGGCTAGGACGCTTATGACGCAGGTCCTTCCTAACCACTTTATGGTGTTACCAATCATTATATCCTCCAGATGTGGGTGAGTGTAGTTCTAACCTGTTGTTATTTGGGCAGTAATGCCTGGTATCTCATGCTAGAATGCTACAATAAGTCGCTTTGACGCCGTTGTCTCTTCAGGACGTTTTTTTGGCCTACAGCATTGTTATCTTTAGAACAATGCCGTGTAAAGTCCAGAAAATGGTGAAATGGGTTATGGTTTACCCCATAGCTATATGCGAAATCATTAGGTTTAATGTTGAGGTTTTATTCAATGGTGTCGAGGAATGATCCCCAACCCTGGTACGTTTATATACTGCAATGCTCTGATAAAACCCTCTACACGGGTATAGCCAAGGATCTTGAGAAACGCTTGGCGCAACACAATAGTGGCACTGGAGCTAGTGTGGTGTAACGAATAAATGGCACATATCAGAGGCCCACAAATGTCTCAAGACAAGGCGCAGTCCGCCGTTAATGGCCCCTCCCTTAACAAGGACTGCAACGCCGTATTGGGGCATTTGTGGGCCTCCCTTCGGGCGCGACGAGAA
>JASFJX010000274.1:0-5579 GCA_050119385.1 Candidatus Thiodiazotropha sp.
CTCATGTTTCCGGTTCCATGGATATACGCATCAATTCAACCCGGCGTTGCAGGCAGTAGACCAGGTCGTCACCCTGCTCCGAAACATAGTGCAGATAGGGATGCTTCGGGTTGAGGCTGACCTGGTCGATAACGCCGCAATTCTCCATCAGGGGATAACGCTGTTGATCGCCCAAGGCGTAAACGGCCTGTTCTGAAGGGTTGTGGACGATCAGCCACAGGTTGTTGTGGCCCTTTATGTCGGCCTCAAGGCTGTGGTTGAGCACGCCGCAGGGTTGGTCATCCGATTGTAAATCGACCTCTATATTGCGTTGGTGACTATGCAGTGACCAGCGGTTGTTGGACTGTTCCACGGCCACCGCCCCGAACCGGCATTTATTCCAGCCACCGCTGGCATGGATGAAAAAACCGGGGGATCGGCTGTCGATAGATGAGAAGCTGGCCTTGCAGGGTTTCTCTGCGCCCGGATACCAAACCAATTCGATCTCCCCCGCGCCCGAATGGCGCGCATAGCAGGGGCCGACACCTGAGTCACCGAGATAGAAGACTTGTTGGGCAATGGCTTGAAACAGATTTTTCTCCGGCGGAAGCTGCATGGAACGGACACGCTGGTTGGCATCCAGCAGTAACAGGCGGTTCCCCTTAGACAATTGATCGAAGAAGAAGGGTGTTATTCTGCCTTCTGCTAAGGGGATGCGCTGACTCATGTTCTGTTGCAGGACCTCAGGTAGACCGGGAAAGCGGTGGTAGTACCAGTAACCACTGTTCTGGGTGATGGCGCTGAGGCGTTTGCGCGAGATGTTCACCGCCACCAGTTGCTGATCTGGAGGGAAGGTTAGGGTTCTGACACGGCCCGGTTTGGCGTTTGGCGAGCCAGGTATGCTGTGGAGATAGAGGGTATTGTCTGTGCAATAGGCCAGTTTGCGGCCGTTGTGGCTAATGATGATGTTGCTCTGGCGTTTATTGCTACGGATCTTTCGGCTGGGTGGCGGGGTAAAAGGTTGCCTGAGCAAGCGTATAGCGATGTTGTCCGGCGGCAGTTCGATCTCTGTCCCTTTGCGTCGATTGCTGTTTTCTACGCTTACCCGCAGCCTGTCGACCTTTGCCGTTAAGGGTTCATCGATACGGATGTTTCCTTGTTGTTGAAATACGCTGTCGAATGGGGATGGGGTGACACACCAGCACTCCAGCAGATTATGCCGGGAGAGATGCTCCTGCCATGGTGTTAGCCACTTTTCCCCAAGCGGCGAAGGGCTCCTGCCTTCGAGCAGTGCGGAGACGGTGGCTTGGTTGATGGCTCGGTGGCATTTGCAGTCGGGGTCTTGGAATAGGCCCCAAAAGAAATCAGCCCTGGCCTGTTCGGCGCGTCTGGCCAGCAGAATCAACAGGGCCAAGTGCAGCAGCCGGGGCTTACCGATTTGATTGGGACCGGCATCGAAGAGTACCACGATCCCCTTTTGTTCATGGGGCTGTTTTCTCGCCGGTTCAAGGAACAGGTGTTCGCCCGCCGTGGCGCGGCGCAGAAACTCATCCGGTGCACACCGTGCCATGGCCCATTCGGTCATCAATAGACGTTCGTAATGGCCGCGATTGGACAGGCCGTCGAATCCATCCGCCTGTTCGATACCTTGTTTGACGGTTTGAGGTAGTGGACCCATCAGGGGAGCCAGACGATTGGAAAGGCTTCTCAGTGTGTGGGCAATATCGTCAGGAAACAGACGAAGGATTTCTGACCAAGTGCTGATGGGGGAGGGCAGCTGCATCAGCCCCACTCCTGTTGCAGGCAGGAACGATCAAGGCTAAGGGCGTCCGTGATCGGCACCAGCATGCGGTGCATCGGGTCGACAGCATAGTGTCGCTCACCGTGGGTGGTGATGATGGCTCGGTCAAGCCATTCCAGGGGGATGTCTGGGGTCAAGTTGGTGGGCAGCATCAAATGCGTCGCTAAGGGGTCCTGACCCAGGTAGGTGGCCTCGGGTATCCAAGGCAGGTCGGTTTCATTGCCCAGGATCAGCAGGTGGTGATCTCCTGCTATGCCGCGCAAACGGGCCAAGCGTTGGTCGTCCTGGGCCAACAGCCGTTCAGCTGTTGCGCGGCGTTGTGCGCCATAGGCCATCAGTCCTTGCGGCACCAAGGGCTCATGACGCATTCTCCAAGGTACTTGGCTTAAATCCATTTAACCTAGAATCCAGCGTTCTCCGTGCCAATCTCGGTACATAGCACGAGCAACTGTTCTCGCAGTTTGCGTAGCGGTTCAGGCATCCCGTCCAGGGGAAATCCGGCATCGATCTCCCGGCCCAGGGCTTCGACCTCCAATTTGGAGCGTTGCTCGGCAGGGGTGTTGAGCAGTTGTTCGCCTTTTTCCAGCAACCGTTGCGCTCGCGCTAATGGGCCTTTGGAGGCATGTTCAGCCGCAGCGGAGAGGGTATTGTTTTCGGTTGCATCCAACAGGTCGCGCAACACCTCTCTCGCGGTCTGTTGTGCCTCGCTGGTTGGGATGACATAGATCAGCGGCCAGAGGTCGGCACCACCCGGAATCTCCCGGCCGGCCAGGGCGGCCGCGGCATTGATCAGTGCCTGGGATTTGACGATGCGGCGGTCGGAGAGGTCGATGCCCTCTTTGCGCAACAGCCTGATTGCTTCCGCCAGCCGTTCCTGTATGGGTGAACTGTCCAGCGACATGGCGTGTCGGGTCAGTTGATCGAGCGATTGCAGGCCATTTTCAGTCTCTGTCTCGGAATTCGACCAGAGGGTCTTTCGGCCCTGCTGCAACAGATCTTCCAAGGCGAAATCCGGTACCGGTTCGACGAATGCGTGCACTAGAAAGCGGTCGGCAAAGGCGTGTAGGGTTTCCTCTTCCGGCAACTGGTTGGAGGCCCCGACGCAGACCCGTAACGGACAGTCGAGCCGGGTATGACCACGTTTGAATTTGCGTTCGTTGAGCAGGGTCAGCAGGGTGTTGAGGATGGCGGTCGACCCCAGGAAAACCTCGTCGAGAAAGGCGATTTCAGCCTCCGGAAGCATACCGTCGGTTGCGGTTTCGATGATGCCTTCCTGTAGTTTACGCAGATCGACCGGGCCGAAGAGCTCGCTGGGCTCGGTGAAACGGCCCAGCAGATATTCAAAATAGTTACCGCCCAAAGCTGTTGCGACTCTGCGCACAGCCGCGCTCTTGGCGGTGCCGGGAGGACCGATGATCAGCAGGTGTTCCTGTGCCACGGCCGCCAGAATGATCAGATCGATGACGATCTCTCGCTCTACCAGTCCGGCGGTGGCTTGCTTTACCACCCGTTTCAGGTTGTCGGCTGCCTGTTTGATCTCCATAGTGTTTCCTAGTGTACCTCGTCATAGATTCTGTACCATTCAGCGAGTCTGCAAGGGGTTAGCAGCAAGGCATGCCTCGCAGGGAATGGCCCCTCCCTTGCCAAGAGGCATAACGCCGCGGATGACCCCTTCCAGGCTCGCCCGGAGGGAGCCACCCCAATACGCCAGCTCTGCGTTGTGGCTCTTGTAAAGGGCAAGCCATTCCCTGCGAGCCACGCCTTGATCTGACGTATTGGGGTGGCTCTGAATGGTACAGAACCTATGACGAGGTACACCAGTGATTTTCCAAGGGTATTCTGGCCAGGATACGATCGCCGTAACGGCGCTCCATGTCCAGGTCGATGAGGTTGATATTTCCGATGTAACAGTCGCACCGGTCTCTGTCACAGGGGCGCTTGCTCGTCATCGTTGACAAAGGCTGTTGATAGATGTTGCCCAGCGGTCGTTTGATGAGGTGACAGCGGTAAGCGGTACCGTCACCGTCGATGGTGAAGGCGTTGTCGCCGCTACGACAGGTCATGCCGTAGCTGAGGTGGTCCTTCAGGTTGTCGGGGAACAGCGGGTCGATTGCCGTGAGCCGGGCAATATCGCCGTCGGAATAATAGTCGGGGATATCTTTGAAGGCATTGATCCACAGGTAGTGCCGCTGGGGCAGGCTCTTTCGTAGTTGCTCGATCTGTTTGAACGCCTCTCTCTTTCCCACCATACCGACGCTGAAGGGGATTTGCATCCGTTCCAGCTGTTCCAGTTTATCGAGGAATGAAACCTGGGATGTTTCTTCAGGGTGATAGGTGCACCAGAGTGCCATGGTCTGAGTGTCGCATTGTGATAGCCATTCCAGCGGACCGCTGAGATTGGTCTGTACCACCAGTTGCTGGATATGGGGCTGGTGGGTGAGAGGTGGCAGAGCCTTTTGATAGTGCGGCCAGATCAAGGCATCTCCCCGGGGGGTAAACAGGATTTCCATCTTGTCACTGTGCTGTTGCTCTACCCAGCTACAGAAGGCCTTCAGGTCGGTGGAATCTTCGACCACCTGATCGGCATCGTTCTGATGATCAGCAAAGGGGCAGTAACTACAATGGTAGTTACAGCCTCTGAGGGTGCCGAGATAGAAGATGCGAAGGTTCACCCAGTCTCCCTGCCGTGTTGTTGTGTACGCCGCCTAACCTCGGCGGAGGCGAGCCAAGGGGCCAGCAGATCGGCCCGTTCGATACCGGCGGCATTCAGGCAGATACGTTCAGGTGACTCTTCGGCCAGATTGGCATCCAGTATCTCCTGCAATTGGGGGAAGACATCAGTAGGATCTTGTTGGAAGCGACGACGGAAATCTGCTTTATCCAGACCCTCCAGCAGAAATAGGGATTGCAGCAGATGACGGTGCTGCTGTTCCTGCGGTGTTAGCCGGAAACCGTGCCGGGTGTGGGTAAAATCGTTACGGCTTTGGCGGCCATAGGTCTCGATCAAAGACCGCACGTCCCGGTGCTGGCTGGCATATAGCGACGAGTAGTGCAGCGACTGGGTATAGGAGCGGGCGCCGGGTCCTAAGCCCACCATGCCATCTTCCTGGCAGCTATATTCGGGTAGGCCGCTTGCTGCTGAATCTGCTTTACTGAACATGCGCATGGAGATTTGCCGATAGCCCTGCTCACAAAGGAAATCCCGGCCCAAGCGGTACAGTTGAAGCATGTTGTCATTCAGGATCAGGTTGCCGCTAGCCTCGTTCGGGATCTGGCTGTTCTTGCCCAAGCCGCTGTTGCTGCGGATGTAGAGGGGGTAGAGATAGAGCTCCTGCGGCTCGTAGTCGAGCGCCTGTCTTAGCCCTGCCAGCCAGCTTTCCGCCGTTTGTCCGGGGATGCCGTAGATCAGGTCGATATTGAGGGTGGCTATCCTGCTGTTGGTGATCAGGGTCAGTGCCTGCTGTAGCTCCTTCGACTGTTGTCTTCTGGCCAAGGCCAGCAGTTCGTTATCTTGAAAGCTCTGTACACCGATGCTGATACGGTCGACTGAAAATTGCTCCAATAGGGCCAGTTTGTCGGCATTCAGGGTGGCCGGTGATGCCTCGATACTCAAAGGGGTGATGGTTGGGTCCAGCTTCATGACATCTTGGAGGATGAGCAGCAGTTGCTCTAAGTGTCCGCTGCTGAGATAAGTCGGCGTGCCGCCACCGATGGCGGCACGGGCGAAGGCATGCTGGCCTAAAACCATGTTCATGATCTCTGCCTGAAGCCGCAAAGAGACCAGATAACGCTCGACCAA
>JASFJX010000275.1:0-5573 GCA_050119385.1 Candidatus Thiodiazotropha sp.
GGCGTGGATGAAATCTACGGCGGTGAAGGTGACGATTGGCTACGTGGCAACGCAGGCGACGGCGACATCCTCAATGGCGGGGCGGGCGACGACACCTATGTGTTCGGCGCCGGAGACGGCGACACCGTTATCCACAATCAGGATAGCGGCGAAGGCCGTGTGGACGTGCTGCATTTTCTCGAAGGCATCGAGCCTGGCGACATCGAAATCGGCCGCAGCAATTACGATCTGCATCTGACACTGCAAAGCAGTGGCGAGGTCATTACGGTCGTCGGCTTTTTCCTCGAAGAGGATGGTTGGACGCGTGCGCTCAATCTGATTCAGTTCGAGGACGGCACGCGTTGGGATACCGATAGCATTCTGGCCCGGGCGCTGCAGGGCAGCGAAGCGAGTGACACCATATTCGGCTATTCCAGCGCCGATACTATCGAAGGCCTGGCCGGTAACGATACGCTGGTCGGCGGCGATGGCGATGACACCCTGCTGGGTGGTGAGGGAGACGATCTGCTCTATGGTGGTGACGGTGATGATCACCTTGAAGGCAATGGGGGTAACCTCGACAGGCTCAGCGGAGAGGCCGGTGACGACTATCTGGTTGGCGGGGAGGGGAATAACACGCTGAATGGCGGTGATGGGGATGACACCCTGGTGTGCGGCAGAGGTAGTTGTATCGGCGAAGCGGGTAATGATACCTACATCCACGCGGCGGGCAGTGGTGATATGACAATCGACAACAACGACCCGGACGCGACGAGTGTCGATGTACTGATCCTCGATGGCGTCGATCCCGCCAGTGTGTATCTATCATGGGGCGATCGGGATGAACTGATACTGAGATACAGATTCAACGCTACAGCCGAAACGATTACCCTGCTTGGTTACTTCAAGCAGGATGCGACAACCGGACAAACGATCGACCAGATTATTTTCCGTGACCATGAGATCACATGGGATATCGACTATATCAAAGCAGAGATGCAACGTGCCACGGAGGGTTCGGATAGCCTCTACTGTTTCGCGGAAGGCAACACACTCCACGGTTTGGCGGGTAATGATAATCTATATGGCGCGGCTGGTGATGATCAACTCTTCGGGGATGCGGGGCGTGATTATATCGATGGCGCTGCCGGTGATGATTCATTGGATGGTGGCGCGGACAATGATCGGCTGTATGGCGGAGACGGTGCAGACACACTTGCCGGCGGATCCGGGGATGACAGCATGGCCGGAGGGAAGGGGGCCGATCGCTATCTGTTCAACCTGGGCGATGGTCACGATACCATCAGCGAGTATAACGTCACGGGTATGAATAGCGTGAACCGACTTGTTTTCGGTGATGGAATCACTAGAGAAGACCTGCGTTTCACCTATGCAAGCAACGACGGTCTGCGTATCGTGCTGCCCGGCGGTGACGACAGCGTCACCCTTGAATACTATTTTTCAACCCTTCCGTATTACGACGAGATTGAAGTGGCTCTGGTGGGCGGTGAGGTGATTTCCCGGGAGGAGATCGTTGCTCAGATGAGCCTTTTTACCGACCTGGATGATTATTATCAGGGCACTGACAGCGCCGATAGTGTGCATATGTTGCAAGGCAACGATACGGCATATGGGGGGGATGGTGACGACGAACTCTTCGGTGATACGGGCGATGACGGGCTTTACGGACAGGCAGGCAATGACCAACTGAACGGTGGACCCGGCAACGACTATCTGGAGGGCGGACTCGGGGATGATAATCTCTCGGGTGGTGAGGGCGCGGATGTCCTCTATGGTAACTCGGGGGATGACACCCTGCGTGGCGATGCGGGCGAGGGTGATACCCTGATAGGCGGGGCAGGGAACGATACCTATCTCTATGGCGCCGGTGATGGCGATACCATTATCAGCAATAACGATTACAGTGAGGGACGTTATGATGTCTTGCGCTTTCTTGCGGGCATAGAGGCAAATGGGGTCTCTGTTTCGCGTAAGGAAGATGATTTGTTGTTGAGCCTGCAAAACAGTGGAGAGGTCATCACCTTGAGCGGTTTTTTTCTTTCGGAAAACAACATGATCGACGCTGTTGAATTTGCCGGTGGAGAAACATGGACGAGGGAACAGCTCCTGGAAATGGCAATTCAGGGCACCGAAGGCGATGACGTATTGTTAGCCTATGGCACTGGTAGTGTAATCAATGGCCTTGGGGGTGATGATACCCTTGAAGGTGACGCCGGTGACGATCAACTGTCGGGCGGTGCCGGGGACGATAACATAACCGGTGCGGCCGGTAACGATACTCTTGATGGCGGCTCCGGTAATGACGACATTTTCGGTCGCGAAGGTGATGACCTGCTCATTGGAGGCGATGGCGACGATTACATGACCGGTGGTTATGGAGATGATGTGCTGGATGGTGGCGGCGGATCGAATACACTGAATGGAATGTGGGGGAGTGACACCTATCTGATTGGCTTGGATGCGGGTGAGAATCTGATTCGTAACTTTGATTCGGAGGCCGAAAGCTATGACAGGATTGTGTTTGCACAGGGCATTACGCCGCAAAGTGTACAGTTGTCACGATCGGATTACTCGCTGCTAATCGAGGTATCCGAATCATTAACCACCGTCGATAGGTTTTTCCTTAACAGAGAGAGTACGATCGATGCCCTCGAATTTCACGACGGACCGATTTGGAGCGCTGAGGATGTCAGATCGATGCTGTTTGATGGAAATGATACCGATCAGATTATTATGGGTTATGAGACCGATGATCTGATCGATGGGGGCGGCGGCAATGATACCCTGAATGGATTAGCGGGTGACGATATTTTAATTGGCGGCAGTGGTAACGATCAACTCGAAGGCGATGGTGGCAACGACATCTACCGTTTCAGCAGCGGCGATGGCCAGGACACCATCGTTGACGCGTACGGTCTTAATGCCATCGAATACATCGATTTGGCCTCGACACAAATCGATGCCACGCGTTTGGGTGATGACCTGATCCTTACCGATCTCGAGGGTGGTGGCCAAGTCACGGTGATGGACCAATACACGGGGACGAGCATTTCCTCTTCTGCCAATACGATTCAGGAGATCCACTTCGCCGATGGTGTTGTCTGGGATGCGGAAGCGATATTGGATCAGATCAGTCAAGGTAGTGTCGGTGACGATGTGCTCAATGGTACGGCCGAACCGGATAATATCGCGGCGCTGGCCGGTAATGACGATATCTTTGCCTACGAAGGCGACGATCGTGTCGATGGCGGCCCGGGCGATGACTACCTGATGGGGGATAGCGGCAGCGACCTGCTACTGGGCGGGGCCGACAATGACTTCCTGTTCGGTCAGGAAGGCAATGATTATCTTCAGGGTGGTGCGGGCAATGACTTTCTGTTTGGTCATCAATATATACCCAATCATTATGAGATTACCGATCCGAGAGAGTACATTGCTTATGACGAATACGGCTGGGATACTTGGAATGTACCGTTGTGGATTCGGGTTACGCGTCCCGTCTACGATGTATTACATGGAGGTGAAGGGTCCGATGTGGTTATCGGTACAGGCGAGCTCTATGGCGGAGCAGGAGATGACCGGCTCATGGGTAGCGGTGCGCTCTACGGTGGCGCCGGCAACGATACCTTGACCATACATGAGATGGAATATTGGATCGATGACAGGGTTAATGGTGCTTACGAATCCATCTATCTGGAAGCTAGTAATAACAGCCTTATGGTGGGTGGTCGAGGCGATGACACGCTCACTGGTGATTACAGAGGACGGACAACCTTTTACTTTGAGTTGGGTGACGGGCAGGATACGCTTATCAACGGCAAAACAGAGAACAACGACAATACGGTATTGTTCGGTGAAGGTATCACGACCACCGATGTGAATTTCAGGCGCGGTGGAACGGACCTGATTGTTCAGTATGGCGAACAGGGTGATCAGATCACGCTGACTGACTGGTTTGAACAACAGCTATCCAAATATCATAGACAAACCTGCAGATTCGAATTTGCCGACGGCAGCACCATCACCCCTGAGGAGGTGGATCAGCTTTTTGGCGCCAACATCCCCGGGTATCAACCCGGGGAGCCGCCGGGTGATGTCGTCGATCAAAATCTTGTCGCCACTGAAGGACAGGATCATTTGTGGGGGCATTGGGGTAATGACACACTGCGGGGCAATGGCGGTAAGGTCACACTGGATGGCCTGGATGGAAACGATACTTACCTCTATGGCGTTGAAGACGGGGACACCTTCATCGATAACAGTGATATATATGATCACGGCAGTGGGCGGGATGTGTTGCGGTTTCTCGATGGGATTGCGCCAACAGATATTGAGTTAAGGCGGGACAGGGAGAACCTGATCATCACGGTGGGTGGTAATGAGATCACCGTGATCAGTTATTTTCTGGCTGAAGGTGTTGGTCAGTACACATTGCACGCCATTGAATTTACAGATGGACCAAGCTGGAGCTACGAAGATGTGCTGGCCCATCTAACCCTGGGGACAGCAGAGAGTGATGCGCTGTATGGGGATTCAGGCGCTGATCAGCTGGATGGACTGGCCGGCGACGATAGCTTATATGGTGCGCGGGGGGATGACAATCTGGCGGGTGGAGAGGGTGCTGACGTGCTCTATGGCCAGGATGGAAAGGATACCCTGAACGGCGATGAAGGTGAGGATAACTTACAGGGTGGCGCCGGTGACGATACCCTGATCGGTGGGGAGGGTGCCGATAGGCTGTTTGGCGGATTAGGCAACGACACCCTGCGGGGCGGCGCCGGTGATGATGAGTACAGTTACAGTCTCGGCCACGGCATGGATGTCATCGACAACACGGGGGGTGGTGTCGATACCCTATCGTTTCTGGACATCACCGCGCAACGCCTTGGCTTCAGCCGTGATGGCGATGACCTGGTGATATGGGTGGATGGGGATATCAGCCAGTCGGTTCGGGTGACGAATCACTTTCTCGGCGGGGATGCTGCGATTCATGCGGTAAGCACGAGCGAAGGGGGCGAGTTATTGGCTGCTGACCTGGCAACCCTGTTGACATCGCTGCCCACTGCCGATAACGGCACTGAAGACAGCTCGACAGAACCAGATGAGGATGCCGACTCTGATACGACAACACCTGATTCAGAAGTTGATGCTGAGGATACACCAACGCCGCCTCAACCCGGTGGTAATGATTCGCTCATCGGCAGTGAGGCGGATGAAACCCTGATTGCCGGCGCGGGGAGCGATACCCTGAGTGGCGGTCTCGGCAACGATCGCCTCTTGGGGGGCGAGGGTGACGATACCTACATCTATAGCGGCGGCGAGGACAGCCTGGAGGAGACGGCAGGTATCGACCACCTGCGTTTTGAAAACGGCATTAGTTTCAGTCAGGTCGCTTCCAGTCTGCTTAAGTCGGGTGATGACCTGGTATTGCAGGTGGATGGCGGCCCGGATCAGATTACCCTGTGTAACTTCTTCCTGGGGGGCGATCATCTGCTCGAGACCATCGAGTTCGCCAGCGGGGGCGCCTTGAGCGCGGAGCAGATCTTCGAGGTCTTCGGTCTTTCCATGCCGGC
>JASFJX010000276.1:0-5570 GCA_050119385.1 Candidatus Thiodiazotropha sp.
TACCTTGGTGAGGTCGGAGGAAGACGTAGTACGGAAAAAATAGGGTTTGTTAATGAGAACACTGGGAAATCAAAGGGGTAATATAGTTTAACACTCGGTATTACATGTGACATATTTATAGTCTAAGCTAATGAATACCAGGCCCCATGTTGTGAAGTAAAAATAACGAAGTAAAAGACTTAGCAGAACAAAACGAAGTGTCTGTCAGCCTCAACTGACATCAGGTAACTGTAGAGAAGTCATACTGGTATTTCATACGGGGGGAAAAATCGATGCCAAAGCTAACCAGTGGAATAACTCAGAAAGAGAGGTTAAAAGTCATCCAGTCCATTGATCACATCAAAGAGCCACAAAATGATCATGAGAAGCAGGTATTGAAGCGCTACAGGGAGATGGTCGCCAGAGAATTCTTCAATGGAATGTCATCAGGGATGAGCGGGCACTGATCGATTCTTAAATTAGTTTATTTTTCTAAGCAACCGGATGAAACATTCGGCTTAAAGGCTTATACCGGTAATGGCCGGTGTAAGCCTTTTTTTGTCCATTCTATCTGTGTGGCTCCACTGGAGCAGACAGTGCTTGTCCGTTGATCGCCTTACTATCCGGGCCCATCAGATAGAGATAGTTGCTCATGATATCTTCGGGTAGCGGCAGGGTAGTGGGATCCTCCCCAGGATAAGCCCAGGCGCGTAGTGCAGTTTGCGTCGGGCCGGGGGCAATACTGTTAACCCGGATCTGACTGTTTTCCAATTCGTCGGCCAGGGTTTGCATCAAGCCTTCGATGGCGAATTTAGACACGCCGTAGGCACCCCAATAGGCTCTGCCTTTTCTACCCACCTGGTCGGATGTGAAGATGATGGAGGCATCATCCGCCCTGCGTAACAGGGGCAGGCAGGCTTGGGTCAGGAGAAAGGCTGCATTCAGATTTATCTGGATGACACTGTTCCATGTCTCGGGATCATAATCATCGATCCGGCTCATCAGCGCGAGTTTCGCGGCATTGTGTAACAGGCCATTTAACTGTCCGAATTCCTGATAGAGGCTCTCTCCCAGGGCATAGTAATCCTCTTTGGGGGCCTTCTCCAGATCGAAGGGAATTAGGGCCGGAGTGGGGCAGCCGGCTGCGTCGATCTGGTCGTAGGTCTTTTCGAGTCTAGGTTCATTTCGTCCCAGCAGCACCACTGTCGCGCCATGTTGAGCAAATGATTTAGCCGCAGCTTGACCGATACCGCTGCCGGCTCCAGTTACCATGATGACGCGATCCTTGAGGATGTTTTTGTCGGGATTATAATCTTGCATGGCGTAGCTTGGCTCTTGTGTGGAACGGCATTATAGCTGCGAGAGATCGGTAACGATATTGAAAATTCTCAATAAAAATATTCGCGAATAAACGCAAATCACCGCAAAACTTTGCAAATGGATTGATATTAATCAATCCACTCGAGTATCTCCATCGGGTGGTTGATTTGCCCATCCGCATGCCATGTAAGGGGATTGTCGTTTTTGTCAAGATAACCGAACAGGGCGACCAGGGTCTTGGTGCCTGCGTTACGACCTGCCTCGATGTCCCGTATGGCATCACCCACATAAATTGCCTGAGCCGGATTGATACCTGTCTGTTGGCAGGCGTAGAGGATGGGTTCCGGGTGGGGCTTTGAATACGGGGTGGTATCTCCACTGACGATGGCGCAGGCGCGCTGGTCCAAATCCAGTTTTTGCATTAATGCATCGGTCAACCAGGCGGGTTTATTGGTGACTATGCCCCAATGAATGCCGCGCGCCTCGAGTTCGTTGATCAGGGTTTCCATGCCGTCGAATGGGCGGGTGTATTCGGCAATATTGTTGGCGTAGATATGCAGAAATTGCTGTTGCAGTTCGCTATAGCCTGGATCTTCGGGTTCGATGTCGAATGCCACTTTCAGCATTGCCCGGCTGCCATGGGAAACCACAGGACGTACTTTGTCGAATGATATCTCTTCCCGGCCTGCCCGGGTGAGTACCTGGTTCAGCGCGAAGTGGAGATCTGCCGCGGTGTCGGCGAAGGTGCCGTCAAGATCGAAAAGAACACACTTGATTGTCATTGACATGCGCTATCCAATCACGCTTCCCTGGTTGCGGCAACCAGATAGTTAACATCCACATCGTCTGTCAGTTTATAGAGCTGGGTGAGCGGATTGTAACTTAATCCTGTCATACCGATACTGCTCAAGTCGGCCTCCCGCAACCAGGCGTGGAGTTCGGAGGGGCGGATGAACTTGGCATAATCGTGTGTCCCTTTGGGCAACAGTTTCAATAAATACTCAGCACCCAGGATGGCGAACAGGTAGGATTTGGGATTGCGATTAATGGTGGAAAAAAACAGCTTACCCCCGGGTTTGACCAAACGGGCACAAGCATTCACCACAGAACCTGGATCGGGAACATGTTCCAGCATCTCCATGCAAGTAATGACATCGTAATGTTCCGGTTGTTCTTGCGCCAGGCGTTCTGCCGGGATGCGTTCGTATTTGATCTCCAGTCCTGACTCCAATAGGTGCAAGCGGGCAACCTGGAGAGGCGCCTCACCCATGTCGATGCCGGTAACCTGGGCGCCACAAGCGGCCATGCTTTCGGATAAGATACCGCCGCCGCAGCCTACATCGAGTACCTTTTTTCCCTCTAACGGGGCGAGGCGTTGAATATATTCCAGGCGTAGGGGGTTGATCTCATGTAGGGGTTTGAATTCACTGTTTGGATCCCACCAGCGGGATGCCAGTTCTTCAAACTTGCCGACCTCTGCATGGTCAACGTTGATATGTTCAGGGTTCATGACTGGATGATTGGTACTCAGTGTTAGGATTCAGGCTAAGGTTACACATCACTGAGATGTTTTTCGAGCGATGGGGTTCAGTTGTTTATACTAACCAGGCTATAAATATCCTGAATATTTTATGACCTGGTTAGTATCTGCTGCCATGATACGTTCCCGCCAATCACTGTTTCGTGACATCAGCAGCTGATCATCCAGGGTCGTCAGTCTGCCGTCGCTGACAACCGGCCGGCCCGCCACCCAAACATGGGTCACCTGCTCGCGGCCCGCGGCATAGACAAGTTGCGAGATGGGATGGTAGACCGGCAAGGTATTCACCCGGTGCAGATCCACGGCCACCAGGTCGGCAGATTTTCCTGACTCGAGTGATCCCGTCTCCTGTTGCAGGCCCAAGGCCCGGGCACCATTGATGGTTGCCATTGAGAGTGCCTTGGCGGCGGGCAGTGCGCTGGCGTTTTTTGCCACTCCCTTGGCCAGCAGCGCGGCGCTGCGCATTTCGCTGAACATATCCAGGTCGTTATTACTGGCGGCACCATCTGTGCCCAGCGCCACATTGATACCCGCCTGCAATAGTTCCGCCACCGGACAAAACCCGCTCGCCAGCTTCAGATTCGATTCCGGGCAGTGCACCACATGTCCGCCACTGGCGGCGAAAAGCTCGATTTCATTGTCCTCTAAATGGGTCATGTGTACCGCCGCCAGGGCGGGTGACAGCAGTCCCAGCTCGTTCAACCTGGCCAGCGGTCGGTTATCGTGGTGTTGCAGGCCTTGCACAATCTCGTCATGGGTTTCGTGGACATGCATATGGATGGGGATCTCAAGCTCATCCGCCAGGGTACGTATTCTTTCCAATATCCCATTGCCCACCGAGTAGGGGGCGTGGGGTGCGAATGCAGTATGAATGATGGGATTTGTGCGGAAATGATCGTGTACCTGCAATCCTTTGCGCAGATAGTCGTCACCGTCATTGGCCCATGCAGATGGGAAATCGATGGCAATCAGACCGAGTACGGCTCGGATCCCCACGCTGCTGGCAACACGTCCGGTAATGTCCGGGAAAAAGTACATATCGTTGAAACAAGTGGTGCCGCCAAGGAGCATTTCAGCGACAGCCAGCTGGGTGCCATCGTGGATAAATTCTTCACTTACCCACTTGGCTTCGGCGGGCCAGATGTGTTCGTTGAGCCAGGTCATCAGCGGCATGTCATCGGCCAGTCCCCTGAGCAGGGCCATTGCCCCGTGAGTATGGGCATTGATCAGGCCGGGGATCAGCGCATGTCCCGGCAGAGTATACTCTTGTGCTGAATGAAATTGAGATGCTACCTGGCCGGTGGGTAGGATGGCGGCTATGCGTCCCCGGTTTATCACCAGTGTGTGGTCGGTATAGACCTGGTTTTCAGGGACCACGGGAATGATCCATTCGGCATGTATGAGTTGATCGACCGGTTCAGGCATCGTTTTGTCTCTATATTAATATGACTGTAAATAATGAATAGTGTGAGACACTACACTTGCTCCCCTAACAAATGCAACGATAGCTTAACAGTCTGCAAGGGGTTGATAACCTGGTTTTTTAATAAGAGCAGACTATTCACAGTGACATATTATGACTCTCTCAAAACAGATTAATCAGGTAACCGCCGACGACGCCATCCTGTGGCGGGATGGACAGCTGTTCCTACTGGATCAACGTAAGCTGCCTGGCGAGGTGACCTTTCTTGAATTGAATAGTGCGAGTGAAACCGCTCTGGCGATCACAGAGATGGTGGTACGCGGTGCACCAGCGATCGGTATTACCGCGGCCTATGGTGTGGTGTTGGCGGGGGGTATGGCGTTCCAGTCATCCCCTGAAGATTGGAAAGCGGCAATCAAGAGCGACCTCGAGTGCCTGAGACGATCCCGCCCAACCGCGGTAAACCTATTCTGGGCATTGGACAGGATGGAGGCGCTGATACAGGTCCTACCGGAAAACGAGAATCCGAGAGATGGCCTGCTGCAAGAGGCGGTGGCGATCCATAAAGAGGATATCCTGGCGAATCGCCGCATAGGTGATCTGGGTGCCTCACTGCTGGAGGCCGATAGTGGCGTCATCACCCATTGTAATGCCGGCGCCCTTGCCACCGGCGGTTACGGTACAGCCCTGGGGGTGATTCGATCTGCCTATAAACGGGGTTTGATTCGGCAGGTCTTCGCGGATGAGACCCGGCCCTGGTTGCAGGGGGCTCGCCTGACTGCTTGGGAGCTGTTAAAGGATGCCATACCGGTTACCCTTCTGGCGGATGGAGCAGCCGCCCATCGTATGGCCCAAGGGGGGATCGACTGGATTATCGTGGGATCGGACCGGATCGCGGCAAACGGTGATGTGGCGAACAAGATTGGTACCTATAACCTGGCGGTGGCAGCCAAATATCATGGTGTCAAAGTGATGGTGGCGGCGCCGACCTCTACCATCGATATGGGTATTGCCAGTGGTAGCGAGATTCCGATCGAGGTGAGGGGCGCGGATGAGCTGCTCTCCTGCGGGGGACGTAAAATTGCCGCGGACGGTGCCGGGGTATGGAACCCGGTATTCGATGTCACCCCGGCTGAATTGGTTAATGCAATTGTCACAGAAAGAGGCGTTGTACACTCGCCAAATGAGAAAAAGATAGGAAAATTGATGGCAAATCGGCCTGAGAGCCCCTGAAATTGGATTTCAGGCGTTTTTTTTACAGCACAGTGTAGGGGGGCTATGGTACAATACTCTTTTTCTGACGCCTCA
>JASFJX010000277.1:0-5561 GCA_050119385.1 Candidatus Thiodiazotropha sp.
AGAAGAAGCTTGAGAATGTGGCGATAGACGCTGATTCGACCTATGATCTGATCGAGTTCGCCAAAGCCAATCAAGTGGGGCTGACCATCATCGACCCGGCGGCGGCACCGCTGGTAAATGGCATCGTGTGTTTAAAACAAACCAGAAAATTGCTTTGCGCCCTTAGCGCTTCATTGCGCTCATTGCGTTATAGCCCCCCTACCAGAAGCATCGCATCATCATGAACATACTTGTTATCGGATCGGGCGGTCGTGAACACGCCCTTGCCTGGAAAGCTGCACAATCGGATCTGGCGGATAAGGTCTACGTCGCCCCCGGGAATGCCGGCACCGCCCTCGAGAAGAAGCTTGAGAATGTGGCGATTGACGCTGATTCGATCGATGATCTGGTCGAGTTCGCCAAGGCAAATCAAGTAGGGCTGACAATTATCGGCCCAGAGGCACCGCTGGTAAACGGCATCGTGAACGCCTTCGAAGCTGCCGGTCTGCGCTGTTTCGGACCATCCAGGGATGCGGCGCAACTGGAAGGCTCAAAATCCTTCACCAAGGACTTTCTCGCCCGCCACAATATCCCCACTGGAAGCTACCGGACCTTCACCGAGATCGATACTGCTTTAGCGTACCTTGACCAGGTAGGCGCCCCTATCGTCATCAAGGCCGATGGTCTGGCGGCCGGGAAAGGTGTCATCGTTGCCATGGACCTGACGACCGCACAAGAGGCAGTCCGCGATATGCTCGCAGGCAATGCCTTCGGTGAAGCCGGTCATCGCGTGGTCATCGAAGAGTACCTGGAGGGTGAAGAGGCCAGTTTCATTGTCATGGCCGACGGTATGCACATCCTGCCAATGGCCACCAGCCAGGATCACAAAAGGGTGGGTAATGGTGATACCGGGCTCAATACCGGCGGCATGGGCGCTTACTCCCCAGCCCCTGTTGTCGACGAGACCATCTACCGGCGAATCATGCAGGAGGTAATCCTGCCCACAGTCAACGGCATGGCCGAAGAGGGCATGCCCTATACCGGCTTCCTTTATGCCGGATTGATGATTACAGTGGACGGAACACCCAAGGTGATCGAATACAATTGTCGCTTCGGTGACCCCGAGACCCAACCGATCATGCTACGCATGCGCTCTGACCTGGTTGCCCACTGCCTGGCGGCACTGGACAGAAAACTCGACCAGGAGCAGGCTGAGTGGGACCCCAGGGCCTCTGTGGGTGTTGTACTCGCGGCTGGCGGCTATCCGGGCTCCTATGACAAAGGCAAGGTCATCAGCGGCCTGCCGGAATCTGAAGCTCCCTCGAGTAAGGTCTTCCATGCCGGCACAAAACTGGAAGGCGACAGGGTCGTCACCTCGGGGGGGAGGGTATTATGCGCCACCGCCCTGGGTGAAACTGTCACTTCGGCGCAGCAGAACGCCTATGCCCTGACCCGCTCTATCCACTGGGATGATGTCTATTTTCGTAACGATATCGCTTACCGCGCGATTGCCAGGGAAACCAGCAATTGAAGCTTAGGATGCTCCACCTCGACTCCATCATCAGCACGCACACCATTCGGGGGTTGCTGGTGATGGCGTTGTTAGTAATCAGCTATCTCGCCTTTACCCCCCTGAACACCCCGATCATCGCCGGATTCAACGATAAGCTATCCCACATATTTGCCTTTGTAGTACTCGCCTTTCTGGTAGATTTTTCCTGGCCTCAAACACGCTGGAATCCGTTCAAATATATCCCCCTCATCGGCTATGGACTCTTCATCGAGGCCGTGCAAGCCCTGATACCCCAGCGCCAATTCTCAACCTGGGATATGGTGGCAGATATCCTGGGACTGCTCATCTATCCACTGTTGCTGCCGTTGCTGTTACATATCCCCATTATCAAGAAGCTGCGCAACAGCACTGAGAAATAACCTGATTCTACGCCCTGCACAACCACATATAAAAAAATTACGTTATATTTAATCTATATACCGGTGGCAGCCACCCAGATTATTATTAACCCCCTGTGATTCAGCACCACAATTGAAAACCAAACTCCGTCTGTCATGAGCAAAGTCAAACACAGTGCTTTCAAATATGATTTTCTAGGCTCAGATCCAAAGAACATTCAACGATCAGTCTCCAATCACCTGGTCTATACCATTGGCAAGGATCCTTACACCGCAACCGATCATGACTGGATGATGGCCTTCAGCCATGTGATTCGTGATCGCCTTATCGAACGCTGGATGGAAACCCAGCGTAACTATTACCGACACGACGCCAAGCGAGTCTACTACCTATCGATGGAGTTTCTTATCGGACGCAGTCTGGTAAACAGCTTGCTAAATATGGATATTTACGATGCTTGCACCGAAGCCCTGCACAAACTCGGCATCGAACTTGAGCGCCTGCGTAATCTTGAGCACGACGCAGCGCTTGGCAATGGCGGGCTTGGTCGCCTGGCCGCCTGCTTTCTCGATTCAATGGCCACTTTAAACATACCCGGCTATGGCTACGGTATTCGCTTCGAATATGGCATGTTCAGGCAGAAAATTGAGAATGGCTGCCAGGTGGAACTGCCGGAAAATTGGTTGTTACACGATAATCCTTGGGAATTCCCCCGCCCTGAGGTTTCCTACCGGGTACGCTTCGGCGGGCGAGTGATGGAGTACCAGGATTCAACCGGTCGGCGCCATTTTGATTGGATCGAGGGTGATTCGGTTATCGCCCAGGCCTACGACACCCCGATTCCCGGCTTCAAAAACGACACCGTTAACAATCTCCGTCTGTGGAGCGCCAAAGCCTATGAGGACTTTAACCTAAGCCGGTTCAATCTGGGAGAGTACACCGAAGCCGTCGTCGGTAAGACCCTGTCTGAGAACATCTCCAAGGTACTCTATCCCAACGACAGCTCCACTATGAACAAGCTTTTACGGCTGAAACAGCAGTATTTTTTCGTCTGTGCTTCCCTGAAGGATATACTGCGCCGCTTCTTCACTGATCATGACAACCTGAGTGACCTGCCAGACAAGGTAGCTATCCAGCTCAACGATACCCATCCTGCCATCGCCATACCGGAAATGATGCGCCTGCTGATGGACAAGCACCATCTCGAATGGCAACCCGCCTGGGAGATAACCACCCGGCTCTTCTCCTACACTAACCACACACTCCTCCCTGAGGCATTGGAGACCTGGCCGATTGACATCTTTGAACAGATGTTACCAAGACACCTACAGTTGATAATGGAGATCAATCGCCGTTTTCTACTGATGCTCGGCCACCTCCACCCTGGAGACATGGATATCCTGCGCCGACTATCCATTATCGATGAGACTCACGGACGGCGTATACGCATGGCCCATCTGGCCATCATCGGCAGTCATAAAGTAAACGGTGTCTCAGCACTCCACAGCGAGCTTCTGCGTACCTCTACCTTCAAGGATTTCAATAACTTCTACCCTGGAAAGATCATCAACATCACCAACGGCATCACCCCCCGACGCTGGCTCTATCAGTCCAATCCCCAACTCTCGACCCTGATCAGCGATGCCATTGGCACGGAATGGACCAGAGACCTCAATCAAATCAGACAGGTTGAATCTCTGGCGCAAGACAGTTACTTCCAGGGGAGGTTTGAAGCCATCAAACAGGCTAATAAACAGCGCCTTGCCAATCTGATCCAGTACTATTTGGACACCAAGGTTGACCCTAACACCCTATTCGACGTACAGGTGAAAAGACTTCACGAATACAAACGTCAACTACTCAATCTGTTTCGCGCCATCGCCCTCTATAATCGCCTGCTTGATGATCCCAACGCAAATCATGTACCACGCACCATCCTGTTCGGCGGCAAGGCGGCGCCCGGTTATACCACGGCTAAACTGATCATACGCCTGATCAACGATGTGGCCGATGTGATCGATAATGACCCTGCGGTCAGCGACCGGTTGAAGATTATTTTCATCCCCAATTACGACGTTACCACTGCCTCGGACATCATACCCGCGGCAGAACTTTCGCAACAGATCTCCACGGCCGGTATGGAGGCATCCGGCACAGGGAATATGAAACTTGCGCTCAATGGCGCCCTGACGATGGGAACCATGGATGGCGCCAATGTGGAAATGCATAAGAATATCGGCGCCGAAAATATTTTTATCTTCGGCTTAACCACTGAAGATATAGCAAGGCTTGATCAACAAGGCTACCAACCCCGGCGTTTTTACGAATCTGACCCAGTATTGAAACGTGTTATCGACATGATCGCCAATGGCTTCTTTTCGCCAGAGGAGCCGCAGCGCTATCGTGAGATCACCAACAAGCTCCTCAACAACGATCATTTCAAGGTATTGGCCGATTTCAAGAGTTATCTGGAGATCAGTGACCAGGCTGACCAGGTGTATCTCAATAAAGCCGAATGGAATAAGCGGGCAATTCTCAACACCGCTCGCATGGGCTACTTCTCCAGCGACCGCACCATATCTGAGTATGCAGAGAAGATCTGGCAGGTAAAACCCATCAGATGATGATCATGTGAGACGATTCAATCGAATAGGGTATCGAAGTGCCCACTTTCACCACTCACCTCGAGCTGCCTGAAGAAGTCAGCCGTGCGTTGCTGCAATGTTGTAAGTGATGACTGCCTCACCAACTCTCTAGCTTCTAGCAAGGCGCTTGGCTGCATACTCAGCTCGCGCAACCCCATACCGATTAATAATCGAGCATAGCGAGGTTCCCCCGCCATCTCACCACACATACTGACTGGAATACCTGCTCTGTTGGCAGCATCGATGGTACGCTGAATCAAAAACAGCACGGAGGGATGGAGCGGATCGAAGAGGAAATTCACCTCCTCATCCATACGATCCACGGCCAGGGTATATTGAATAAGATCATTGGTTCCAATCGAGAGAAAATCGAGGAGACGGGCAAAACTGTCTGCCGCCAAGGCGGCGGCCGGCACCTCAATCATCCCGCCTACCGGCATATCGGGATCAAAAGGCAACCCCGCTTTGAACAGCTCCTGCTTGGTCCTGTCAACCATCTGCAGCGCTTGCTTCAACTCCTGAATCCCGGAAAGCATTGGCAGCATCAGTCTCACCGGCCCCTCGGCCGAGGCACGTAAAATCGCTCTGAGCTGAGGCATGAACAGCTCTGGCTCTTTCAAACACAATCGTATCGCGCGCAAACCCAAGGCCGGGTTGACGGCAGGCATGCACCCCGAATCAGTTATGCTTCCCGTGGTCTTGTCCATACCCAAATCGAGAGTGCGAATGGTAAGGGGAATACCGCCCAACCCCCTGACAGCATCGCGATAGGCCTCCAGTTGCTCCTCTTCTGTCGGCGGTGTCGCCCGGTTCATGAAGAGAAACTCAGTACGAAACAGGCCCACTCCATCCGCCCGATTGTTGAGCGTTGTCTCAATATCTTCCGGCAACTCAATATTCGCCAGCAGCAGGATCTGCTTACCATCGGTAGTAAACGCCGGTAGATCAACGCGAAGCCGCAGCTCTTCCTCTCTGAGTCGCCTCTCTTCGATGCGTTGACGATAGTAGTCGAGGATACGTTCCGT
>JASFJX010000278.1:0-5540 GCA_050119385.1 Candidatus Thiodiazotropha sp.
CCAACTGACGTTCTATCAGGACGGCGTCGGCACCCAGGCATTTAAGCTGTTTCGCCTGCTCGGCGGGGCCTTTGGCTTCGGAATGCCGGAACTTAAAGTTTTAGATAAGAAATTTGAAAAAGGATTGCCACTCGAACAGTTGGTTTGGGCGTATCGAGAACTCAGCCAAAAACCGTTAAATGAAGTTATAGATGACCTGAAAAAGCAACCGGACGAACGGCTAAAGGCACAGGCTCAGGCCAGCAAAGTTGTCTGGTGGCGCAGAGTGGTCTATTTTCTGCTGCTCGTTTCGACACTAGGCACACTACTTACGATACGAAGGTTCGGGGCCATGCCATTGCCTTTATCTGAAAATTGGACTCGCCACCTCGAAAAACTTCCAGCTTCCTTGTCCGAATACATCGTCGGATTCCCGGCAAAATGGCTCTATGCCTTCAGTGCGCTGCTCTTTTTCCGTAGCTATCTACGCATACCTTGGACGTGCAGGATGGATTCTTACTACGGGTACACCAGCAGTTACTCCAATAGAAAGGACGCTCGAGTCTATCTCGGATATAATCAAGGCAGGCTATGCATCCCAGAATATCCGGGATTTTGTTCGCGAAAAAGTCTTTCCAGCAACAGTATTTAGTTTTGCCTTCCTGCTTGTTCTATTGTGGCTATACAACATGCTTATTTTGCCGCCTAATATGGACGTATGTGAAAGTGAAGAAAAACAATTCAACCCACTACCAAAGGGCGGAGCAGTTTTCAACGATTTTCATACCTGCAATCCCTGGTATGCAACCGGAGTCAGTCTAAAAAAGGGCGAGACCTATAAGGTGAATGTCACACAAGATAATGACTGGAGTGACTGGCATATTCCTGCGACTGCGAATGGTTTCAAGCACAAAACCGGGCTGACTCACAAGCTTATTTCATTCACTAAACGCTATAAACAGGACCACGACGCTACCAACCAAGGCTGGTTCAAACTCATAGCCCTCTTTGCAAAACGCACGAATTTTAAAGCTTAACCCGGGTATATGCACTTTTTTCTGGAATAGGGAAGCTCAGCTATACAATTATAAAGCTACCTGATATACTGCTTTATGGTTAATCAACTTTACTTTGTTACTTATCCTTTCCTCAGCGTCACCTATTTACATAAATATAAATAACACACACATTGTGTCGAAATAACGGCGACATACTTGTAAGTACAAAGGAAGTTGGAATCGAATTGTGTCAGTAGCCCTATATTGTGGCATAAAGACGAGGTTTTTCGCACCAAAGCGGTGCAACGCAATTGAATCTTATATTTAAGACCAGCCAAATGAGCTGCAGTTAAAATATGTTTCGGCTTTATGAACCTTCGCGTGGAACCGTAAAGACGTAAACAATGTAGGTATAACGATACTGTTTTGTACAAGCCGGGGCGAAGCGCATCCTGCTTGGGATCCTAATGTTGTGAGTTAAGATCGCTTGCGCAAATGAAGCAACAATCATCGCCCGCATGGTTAAAACAACCACGAGGGCGCAATTCTACACGCCCAGACGCTAAATTTTAAAGCGAGGAAATTTTAATGATTGACAGTTTTTCCAAGACTCGCCGTCTGCTTATGAGATCCGTCTTGGCACTGGTGCTCGGGGCGGGAGCTTTTGCGACCACCATAGCATCGGCCGCGGAACACAACTGGCGTTTCGCTAACCTGTACGGGCGCGGCACCGCATTCGGCGAACTGTACGAAAACCTTGGAAAGAATATCGAGAAACTCTCAAACGGACGCATCAAAGTTCAGGTTCTTTTCTCTGGTGAGGGCGTGGGCACCAGCGGCCTTTTGGGCGCGGTGAAATCCGGCCTGATCACCATGGGCGCACCCTTTCAGTCCATGCACGCCGGCGAGCTTCCCGCCGGCGTGGTGGAAATCGGATTGCCCGGCGGGACTGCCGACACTGACGCACTCTACGCCCTGTTCCATGATAAGGGCTGGGACAAGATACTCGAAAAGGCTTATGGGGCTCAGGGCATGGTGTGGCTCGAACCCTACATTCAACCGCCGGTTTACGTGCTGACCAAGAACCCCATCAACTCCGTTGCGGACTTCAAAGGCTTGAAGATTCGCGCACCGGGTGCCTACGGCAAGTTCCTACGCAAACTGGGCGCTTCCCCTGCTTCGATGGCCTGGAGCGAGATTTACACCAGCCTGGCCACCGGCGTCATCGACGGATCAATCGGCTCCAACATGATCGACCACCGCGACGGCAATCACGTCGAGGTCGCCAAGTACATGTATAAACTGCCACTGGCGGGTGCGCAGGTGCTGCCAATCGTTGTTAACAACCGCGCTTGGAGCAAGCTCGACGACGAGTTAAAGGCCGCTGTGCGCAAGGCCACCGAAATCCACGCCCAGGAGCAACTTACCTATTCCAAGCAATGGGAGAGTGAGGCGGTCACTGAAATGGAAAAGAAAGGCCTGAAGTGGAGCCCCGATCCCAGCGACGCTGACAAGAAGGCCTGGTCCGCCGCCGGTGCGAGTCTGTGGGACGAGTACGCCAGTTCCGACAAATACAGCAAGCAGCTCATCGACATCCTCAAGAACGAACAGATGTAATAAGACTGTCCTTCCGTTTCAACAGACCATGGGAATGGAGGAGTTAGGATTCTCCTCCATTCCCACGTATAGGGGGAGGCATGCAATGATTGCAATCCTAAAGAGGCTTTGCCTCACCGTTGACTGGGTGGTCGCACTAGTCGGTAAATCCGTTTCCTACGTAATGCCGCTGTTGGCCGGTGTGGTCGCCTTCGAGGTCTTCTCACGCTACGTCCTAGGAGCTCCCACCATCTGGGCCTACGATTTGTCTCTTTTCATGTTCGGTTATATGGCCGCGCTCGGTGGGGCCTACGCACAGCAGAAACGGGCCCACATCAACGTCGACATCCTGTACGTGAAGGTATCCCGAAAAACCAAGTGTGTTTTCAATATCATCACCTTTTCCTTAGGCATCTTTTTCTTGTGGGTCTTTTTAGACATGAGCATCGCCAAGTTTCACGAGGCCATCGAATTCGAATACCGGCGGCAGAGCGAATGGGGACCACCCATGCACCATTTCTGGGTTGCACTCTCCATTGCAAGCGTTCTTTTTCTGGCCCAACTGGTTCGTGACGTCATCGCGGAACTCTACTTCCTCTTCACCGGGAAAGAGCTGATGGAAGAGAGGGCGTAAACCGATGAGTATCGAACTGCTGACAGGAATCTTGCTGCTGTGCATTCTGGTGACCTTCGCCATGGGTGCACCCGTGGCCCTGGCGCTCGGCGGCATTGCGATGCTTGTCGGCTATATAACCTGGGGTGAAGACATCTTCAACGTCATCCCGACCACCGTCGAGTCCACCTATTTCAGCTTTATTCTGCTGGCCATTCCCCTATACATTTACATGGGCCAGTTGCTGACCAAGTCGGGCATAGGCGACGCTATGTTCAACGCCAGCCAGTTGATCCTCGATAAGGTCAGAGGCTCCCTGGCGATCAGTGTAATTGTCGTCTGCTCGATGATCGGCGCCATGGTCGGCATCATCGGCGCGGGCATCATGACATCGGGCAGCATCGCCCTGAAACCCATGCTCGAAAGGGGATACAACAAGCGCCTGGCGCTCGGAGTAATCATGGCCGGAGGGGCCTTGGGTATTCTCATCCCCCCCAGCATCCCCATGATCATGTTCGCCGCGGCGACTCAGAACTCGGTGGGGCGTATGTTCCTCGGCGCCATGGGACCGGCGGCCCTGATGGTGAGCCTTCTCATCACTTACGTTGTCATCAGCTGCAAGATCAAACCGGACTGGGCTCCTTTGGAAGCCAAGGAAGTGAAAGATAACAGGACGGCAAAACAGAAATTTATAATCTTGCGCGACGGTCTGTCGTCACTGTTGCTGATCGTGGTCGTTCTCGGCAGCATCATTTCCGGTGTCGCCACCCCGACCGAATCAGGCGCCATCGGCGTGGTCGGTGCGATTCTGTTGTCCATATTGTTCAAACGCTTCAAACCCGCCCTCTTCCAGCAGGCAGGCTTTCAAACGGCAACCTTGGTCAGCGTCGCAATGTGGATCATCTTCGGCGCCTCCGTGTTCAGCAATTTCCACCTTTTGATGGGGGTGCAGTCTATGGTCGCCGGGTTTACCGAGAGCCTGGATCTGCCGCCGATCATGATCATCATCATGTTCCAGGTCATCATGCTGCTGCTCGGCTTCATCATTGACGAGTTCATCATCGTCCTGATGTGCGCGCCCCTATTTACACCGATTGCGGTATCCCTGGGGTATGATCCCATTTGGTTCGGCGTGCTGATGATCGTCAATATTTTGATCGCTGTGCAGACACCTCCCTATGGGTTCGCCCTGTTCTATCTAAAGGGTATCGCCCCGCCGGATATCGGGATGGGGACTATCTACAAGTCCGTGACACCCTTTGTAATTCTCAACCTCATTGCCCTCATCCTTTGCATGATCTTCCCGCAGATCATACTTTGGCTGCCAACTGCGGTGATGGGATAGAAAGGTATTCTCATGACCAGCAAGGTACTCATTCCCATTGACCTGGCTTTTCCTGATACGTTTCACACGCTTATGAACAAAGCGCTGCGTTTGATCGACGAGGATAGAGGCGAGATTCATGTTCTCTATGTGGATGAGACGCTTGTCCATGGGGCCGTATCCCCACTTATCGGTGATAAGGAAGTAGGGGATTTTAAGCTCCAGGCCGAAAAGGGCCTTAAGCAGTTGCTGGAAGAAACGCAGATACTGGGACTGAAGATCTCGCACCGTATCCGTCAGGGGGCCGCACACGATCAGATCCTGGCAGAAGCCACACGTGTAGAGGCCGATCTTATTGTAATGATGGCGGGTGTCCCTGGGCTGTCCAGCTACATCATCGGTTCTAATGCCGAACGCGTGGTACGCCACGCGGAGTGTTCGGTTTTCATCCTTCGTGACTAATCCTATCAGAGGCTCTAACCCGGAGCATGCTCGAGCATACTCCGAAAAGTGATCGGTGCCAGCATCAATTCCAACCCATGTCTTCCATGCCGGCACAATAGCCTCGCGATAGTTTCAAAAAGGCAGTCCACGCCGACCATCTGGTGATGGAGGCGTACTCGGATTATATTCACGCCCTTTGTGACGCAGATCCAATCTGGACACAGACTAATATCGCCTTTTGTCAATTCCATTGGACATTACCGAAGCTTACGTTTAAAAATATCAACTTATCACCCGCACGCCGCTTGCAATCAACAAAGCTAGTTCGGACTGACAGAATTCAGGTACATATGGTAAAGAAGAAGCCCCCCCTCGGGCAGATTTCCGATTATGAAATCAAGCACCTGCGGGTATTTAAGACAGTCGTGGATTGTGGCGGGTTCTCGGCCGCCGAATCAGACCTGAACATCGCTCGGCCAACGATTAGCAACCACATGGCCAGCCTTGAGTCCCGCTTAAACATGAAACTATGCAAGCGTGGGCGAGCGGGATTCGCCCTCACCGAGGAGGGGCGCATAATCTACGA
>JASFJX010000279.1:0-5523 GCA_050119385.1 Candidatus Thiodiazotropha sp.
CAAAGGGCCGATGATATTGGTCACAGTCAACCAGCCGCCATAGCTCAGCAGGGGGCGGATATGACTTCGCGTAAGCCACTCAGGATTGCTCATTTCTGGTCGCACCTTCGTACTTACAATATAGAAGGTAAACAGTGCCAACAGACGAGCAACCAGTAGTGCCGTTGTTGCCCAGGCGATGCTAGGCGTAAATTGCAGAGTTATCAGCGGACCGGCAAAGGTGAGAATTCCCAACGGTACCCGGATTGCCGTAATGGTACCAAACCGTTGGTGCGCCTGTAACAGGCCCACAATTCCGGCAGTAATGATCACGAAAGGTATTCCAATAGCTAGAATGCGAAATGCTATAATCGCCTCTCCATGAAGATCTACTGGTATCTGCAACAACCCGGTCACCAACGCGGGGCTAAGAAAACCTAGTACAATTGCACCGACGGCACCGAACACAGCGAGCAGAGCGAATGCCGTCCAAATCAATGATCCCAGACCGGCTTGCTCGCCCCTGCCCAAGCGCTCGGAGACCATTTTAGTTAAGGCGCGCCCTAGCCCCATATCAAACAGGCTAAAGTAACCGACCCCCATCCAGATGATGGCAAGCAGCCCGAAGCGCTCCTTCCCCATACCGTCGATCAGCAGTGGAATAGTGACGAGAGCAACGAGCATTGGGGCGGCCATCCCCACTAAGTTCCAGACCGCACTGCGCGCAAGTACGCGACCGGAAGTTAAATTTTTAACCGCACTCATATCAGATTGTCCTGATAGACAGGCAACCGATCATCCGATACATGAGCTAAAGATCTTGCCGTGCGGTCCTTGGCAGAAACCAGCGGCGCACGCGCGAGTGGCCAGTCAATTGATAGGTCGGGGTCATCCCAGCGGATGCTGGCTTCGTAGTCCGGCGCATAGAAATCGGTGCACTTGTACTGGAACTCAGCCTCTTCGCTGGTTACCAGAAAGCCGTGTGCGAAGCCGAGCGGAATCCAGAGCTGTCGCCTGTTCTCGGCGGAGAGGTACTCTCCCACCCATTGGCCGAAGTTAGGTGAGCCTCTTCGGATATCCACGGCCACATCAAACACCTCGCCCGCGGTAATGCGCACCAGTTTTCCCTGAGAGTGTGGTGCCAGCTGGTAGTGCAGACCGCGCAGGGTACCCTTCACAGAACCGCTGTGGTTATCCTGCACAAAGGTGACGGGCTGGCCTACGGCCTCATCGAACGCCCTCTGGTTGTAGCTTTCGTAGAAGAAGCCGCGCTCGTCCTCGAACACGCTAGGCTCGAGGAGCAGGACCTCAGGAATCTTCTGTGGGATTACTTTCATGCTCAGAACACATCTTCTTCCAACACGCGCTTGAGATACTGGCCGTAGCCGTTCTTCAGCAGGTATGGAAGCATAACCGCAACATCCCTGCCTATCAAGGCAGAAAACTGGCGGCAGGATACGCCTGAATTGTCCTTTTCTGCGACCTAAATCTATTCAACCCTCTGGACTTCAGACTGACAAAATCGTCAGGAACGATTTTGAACAGCTTTAGCTGGCCCCGAAGGGGTGGAGGACAGGAAGTCCGGAATAATATGCCCTCTTCCACGGCCTTCCAGACCTTCCGGCTTATTTCAGGCAACATGCCACCAGGCGACCTATCTTTCTGTTGCCATGCCGCGTAGAGATGGGTGGAAGCCCGGTGCTAAGCAAACCAGCTCGATGGTCGATACAGCTTATTGTTTTGTGATTCTCAGGACTTCAACCGTGACACCAATGAAGTGGATAAAGCTCCGTACCAAGCATTCAATCAGACTGATTCGTATCCTTACGCTTGCTGGCTTAGGCGTGATAATTACACCAATCGCCCAGAATACAGACTGAATAAGGTGACGGTGTATGAAAATCATGCCATAATATCCTGCTATCTCGAAATGCGGCAAGGTTACTATATTTGTAAACCAGGGTTATTACCAAAATTTTCAAGCTTTGTTAATCGTACATTGTCATGATGGATGGGGCGTCAATAATTCACGGCTATAAATTCTTCTCGAGCTGAAATCTAGTGCAATTTAGAGCCATCATTATGTTAAAGCGGTTGAAATATCTCTTGTCACCCTACCTGAATGACATGGATAGAGTGCTTGTCGTAATCTGCTCAAAGCATTGTTTCCTTGTAAGTGAAAATTATACATTCTCATCACCCTGTCAATCGTATCGTGATGCATGATATTTTGGCGCATCCCTAATATGAAACAAGAAAAAAACAACAATATATCAATTGCCATATTCCTCCCGTCGTTACGTGGCGGGGGCGTGGAGAAGATGAGGCTAAACCTGGCCAGGTATTTTATCGACCTTGGCCATGAGGTAGATCTAGTGCTTGCAGAATGCGATGGGCCATACCGCGAGTACGTGCCAACGGGTGTCAACATCGTAGACTTGAAGGCAAAAAGAGTTTCTACCTGTCTACCAGGTTTGATGAAATATCTACAGAAACGAAGACCCACGGCACTGCTGTCAGCAATGGAGCACAGTAATATTATAGCGCTGTTGTCTGTCAAGCTCTCACGGGTAAATACAAGAGTGGTTGTCAGTACACATAATACCCTTTCGATTACAGTCAGGAAATCAAACCGGCGCGCTAGATTAATTCCTTTTTTTGCTAAAATCTGCTACCCGTGGGCTAATGGTATCGTAGCTGTGTCGAAAGGAGTGGCAGATGATCTCAGTCAAACGCTTGGAATAGCCCGGGATAAAATCACGATTATAAACAATCCAGTAATAACAGAGGGAATCGACCGACTATCTGATGATAGAGTCACGCACCCATGGTTCAATGAAAAAGACATACCCATTATTCTTAGCGCGGGGCGAATGAAGCCGCAAAAAGATTACCCAACTTTACTCAGAGCATTTTCACGTGTAAAAAAAATACGTCCTGCCCGTTTAGTTATATTAGGAGATGGTGTCATGCGTTCAGAGTTAGAGGTGTTGGCAGATGAATTATCCATAACTGAGTCAGTTTCATTTCCCGGATTCGTAAAAAATCCTTATTCCTATATGTCAAAATCATCGGTTTTCGTGCTCTCCTCAGCATGGGAAGGTTTTGGAAATGTTTTGGTTGAAGCAATGGCGGTGGGTACGCCAGTGGTTGCGACGAATTGCCCAAACGGCCCTTCAGAAATATTAGCTGAGGGGAGGTATGGTCATTTGACCCAAGTGGGTGATTCTGAACAGATGGCTAACGCCATCATTGATACACTCGACAAACCTATAGGGGCGTCTGTGCTTCAGCAGCGTTCGAAAGAGTATAAATACGATATAATTGCACAACACTATCTCGAATTGTTGACCTGAATACAAAGCCTCAGGTTGTTATCTGAATTAAAGATATATTCATTGAAAATATTTCACATAATATCAGGACTGACTACGGGTGGCACTGAACGTACGCTATTTAATTTATTGAATAACGACCTTGCTGGTCACTGTTGCAATCAGGTAGTCTCTTTAGCCACAGAAGGCACATATACCCTCCCCGCCCGTATACCGTAAATGGTATACGCGTATATATACATAACGTTCGGGATCCGGTCCGCACATGGCGTTCGGACCGAAACCTTATCGAGCCAGTGTATCAAAACTTGGCAACCTGGTCCTTCGCTGTAAGTTCCTTCGCGCCCTGCTTGCTTTCGATGACGTACTGAACGTTGAGTTCTTCCGTCGCGGGGAAGGCTTCGAACAGTTCGACGGTCAGCTGCGTCAGCTTAGCGGGCTGATCACACTCGAAGTGATAGACGGCCTCGATGTCCGAGTGGGTTTCGCCCTCCTGCTCCTCGTGTCCATGCGCTTCATGTTCATGCTTCTCATGATCATGTTCGCCTTTCTCTTCGTGGTCTTTATCATGATCATCCGAGTGCTTGTCATCATGACTGTCATGTTCTTCCTCAAGCAACGCAGAAGTGACCATCGCTTTTTCCATGCGGCAACCGGCCTCCTTATTGAAATGGAACAATTGATCTCCGTTTTTCAACGCGGCCACGGCCTTGTCCAACGCAGCATGGTCGGCCTCAGACGAAGGGGCGTGTTCGAAGCCCACGATATTCGCAGCCGGACTATCGAACTCGACGTGTACCTCCTCGCCCTCGAGTGCCAGGTTCAGTGCGGCGATGCCGTGCACGTGAGCCCCATACTGACGATGTTCGTGCTCATGCTCATGTTTCTCACTCCCAGATACCCCGGGCGCAACGAGGACCAGAGGAGTCAGCAGAGAGGTAGCCAAAGCTATCGGTTTCAGACGCATAACGAGATATCTCCTTATTCAATTTGATTTTTGAAAGTTTTTTGGGGGTGTGGCTCAGATCTAATCGTCTTGCTTTGCGACGCACTGCGCGCAGGTTCCCAGCAGCTCGACGACAGGCCGCTTGGCAAGGAATCCTATCGCCTCGCCGACCGCATTCAGGCTCTTAGCCACATTAGGGTCTTCGACCTCTACCACCTCGCCGCAGTCATCACAAATCAGGAATTGGCTGGCATGGGGATGATCCGGATGCGCACAACCTACATAGGCATGCAGCGTCTCGAGTTTGTGCACCAAACCTTGCTCGAGCAGAAAGTCCAATGCTCGATAGACTGTCGGTGGCGCCGGATTCTTGACCACGACGCGCATGCGCTCCAATAACTCGTATGCACTGAGCGGTTTGTCCGATACGCACAGTAGATGAAGGACGGTCTTTCGTTGTTCGGTCAGCCGCACACCGCGTTCATGGCACAGCGCCTCGGCTCGCGCCAATACATGGGAAAGTGCTTTCTTATTCACCAGATTCTCCTTGCCTCGCACCTAGCACGGCGGCCTGTTGCGCACGACGGCGGCCGAGGACTTGCATCAATACCGCGGATAAGACATAGACCCCGCCCGCAAGCAGGATGATGGTTGGGCCGGCCGGTAGATCGGGGCCGTATGACAATGCCAGGCCTGTCACGCTCAGCAGCGCCCCCAGTACGGTCGCAATCAGCATCATGCGACCAAGTGAATGCACATAGTGGCCTGCCACTGCCGCCGGCAGCGTCAGCAGCGCCAGCACCAAAATCAGGCCGACAACCTGGATCAACAACACCACCGTGACCGCGACCAAAACCAGCAACAGCAGGTAGAAGAAACCAACCGGCACACCGCGCAAACGGGCGAACTCCTCATCGAACACGACCGCAAGGAACTGGCGGTGATAGACCCCGACAATGGTCAGCAGTAGAACGTCCAAAGCGATCATGAACCACAGACTCTCCTGCGGTACCAGCAGGATATTACCGAACAGGTAGCTCATCAGATCGGCCTGATAGCCTGGCGCCTTGGCAATGAACAGTACACCGATCGCCATGCCGATCGCCCACAGCGCACTGATCAAGGTGTCTTCCTGTGCGCGCCAGTGCAGCCGTACCCAGCCGATCAGCAGGGCGGCCGCTACCGCGGCAGGCAAGGCGCCATGCAGCGGCTCGAAACCGAAATATACGGCCGCGCCCATGCCACCGAGTACCGAATGGGCAA